>NZ_JBFULH010000416.1:0-3651 GCF_056400445.1 Pseudomonas sp. P5_B2
CTGGATGACCTTCTGGTTTTGGATGGTTTGTTCCAGCGCCTGAGTGCAGCGCTCCTGCGCGGTGTCCAGTTCCAGCTTCATTTGCTCGATGTCGAGCATCTGCTGCTCCAGTTGCTCCCGGCGCTCGGCGATCTTGTTCAACATGGTTTGCAGTTGTTTCTGATTACCGCCGGTGGGGTCATACAGTTCGATCAGCTCGCGGCACTCGGCCAGGGAGAAACCAATGCGCTTGCCCCGCAGGATCAGCTTCAGGCTGACTTTGTCGCGGGGCGAGTAGATGCGTTCCTGGCCGCGACGCTCGGGGCTGAGCAGGCCTTGTTCTTCATAAAAGCGGATGGCCCGCGTGGTGATGTCGAGCTCGCGGGCAAGGTCGGAAATGCTGTAGGTCTGGCTGCTCATGGAAGCGCTCGAAAAAGGTCATGGCGCTAAGCTAATGGCAGGTTGACGTTTACGTCAAGGGGCAGAAGATTTAGTGTGCTTGCGGGCCTATTCGCGGGCAAGCCCGCTCCCACACTCGATCTCCACTGAACGCAGCATTTGCGTTCGACGCAGATCCAATGTGGGAGCGGGCTTGCTCGCGAAGGGGCGCCTCGGTATCAAGCCTCACACCTTCTCAAGCTTCTTCTCATGCGCCGTCACCTGCTGGCACAACTCGATCATTTGCTCGCGCATCCAGCGGTTAGCCGGGTCTTGGTCGGTGCTTTCGTGCCAGTAGAGGTGAGTTTCCACCGGTGGCACGTCGTTGACCGGCAGGCTGAAGGCATGCAAATCATTGCGCCGGGCAAAGCGCTCCGGCACGGTCATGACCATGTCGGTCTGCTGCAACACTTGCGAGGCCATCAGGTAGTGCTGGGATCGAAGGGCGATCTTGCGCTGGATGCCCATTTTCCCCAGGGCCAGGTCAACATGACCCAGGCCGCTGCGGCGGCTGGAGATGTGGATGTGGGTCATGGACAGATAATCATCCAGGCTGAATTTCTCCTTGCCCGCCAGCGGATGGCCCTTGCGCATGGCGCACACGTAACGGTCTTCCATCAATTTGACGTGGCGCACTTGCGGGTCGGTGTTGAGCGGGGCATCCACCGCGAAGTCCAGACGCCCGGCCGCCAGTTCCTTGGTGGTTTCGCGGCGCTTGGACAGGAAGCTTTCGATGATCACCGTCGGCGCCAGGCGGCGCAGGCGCTGGAACAGCGGCGGCAGGATCACCGCTTCGGTGAGGTCGGTCATGCTGATGCGATAGGTCTTGACCGCTTGCAACGGGTTGAAAATGCGACTTTCCTGTACCRACACGCGCAACAGGGAGAGGGCGTTACGCACCGGCCCGATGATGTTCTGGGCCATAGGCGTCGGCACCATGCCCTGCGCGGTGCGCACGAACAACGGATCGTTGAAGGTCTCGCGCAGGCGAGCCAGAGCGTTCGAGACCGCTGGCTGGGTAATGCCGACAATCTGCCCGGCGCGGGTCAGATTGGCCTCGGTGTAGATCGCGTCGAAGACGATGAAAAGGTTGAGGTCGACCTTGCTCAGATTCATTGCGCTGCACTCTTATTGTTAGTTCTCGATCAGCTGATCATATATCGGTGATGAATGTTAATACACGCCGAGAATAGGCTAGGTAAATTTTCATGGCTGTTCTAGCATCGATTGCATGACTTAAACAACCTCTGCCCAAGAAGGTAATGCTCATGGATTTCGCTTATTCGCCCAAGGTTCAGGAACTGCGTGAGCGCGTAACCGCGTTCATGGACACTTACGTTTATCCCGCTGAGGCGGTGTTCGAACGCCAGGTTGCCGAAGGCGATCGCTGGCAGCCGACCGCGATCATGGAAGAGCTCAAACTCAAGGCCAAGGCTGAAGGCCTGTGGAATTTGTTTTTGCCTGAATCTGAGCTCGGCGCCGGCCTGACCAACCTCGAATACGCACCGTTGGCGGAAATCATGGGCCGCTCGTTGCTGGGCCCAGAGCCGTTCAACTGCTCGGCACCAGACACTGGCAACATGGAAGTGCTGGTGCGCTACGCCAACGAAGAACAGAAACAACGCTGGCTCGAACCGCTGCTGCGCGGCGAAATCCGCTCGGCGTTCGCCATGACCGAACCGGATGTTGCCTCCTCCGACGCCACTAACATGGCCGCCCGCGCCGTGCGTGATGGCGACGAGTGGGTCATCAACGGCAAGAAATGGTGGACCTCAGGTGCCTGCGATCCGCGCTGCAAGATTCTGATCTTCATGGGCCTGAGCGATCCTGATGCGCCGCGCCATGCCCAGCACTCGATGATTCTGGTGCCGGTGGACACACCGGGCGTGAAGATTGTTCGTCCGCTGCCAGTCTTCGGTTATGACGACGCGCCACACGGCCACGCCGAAGTGCTGTTTGAAAACGTCCGTGTGCCGTACGAAAACGTCCTGTTGGGCGAAGGACGCGGCTTCGAAATCGCACAGGGTCGCCTTGGCCCAGGCCGGATTCACCACTGCATGCGTTCGATCGGCATGGCTGAACGGGCGCTGGAGTTGATGTGCAAACGCTCGGTCAGCCGTACCGCATTCGGTAAACCTTTGGCGCGCCTGGGTGGCAACATCGACAAGATTGCCGACTCGCGGATGGAAATCGACATGGCACGCCTGCTGACGCTGAAAGCGGCGTACATGATGGACACCGTCGGCAACAAGGTGGCGAAGAGTGAGATCGCGCAGATCAAGGTGGTCGCGCCGAACGTCGCCTTGCGGGTCATCGACCGTGCGATTCAGATTCATGGCGGGGCAGGGGTTTCCAACGATTTCCCGCTGGCCTACATGTATGCGATGCAGCGCACCCTGCGCCTGGCCGATGGCCCGGATGAAGTGCACCGTGCGGCGATTGGCAAATTCGAGATCGGCAAGTATGTGCCGAAGGAAATGATGCGCAGCGGCCAATAACCAACTGTACACAGATCGTTCCCACGCTCTGCGTGGGAATGCCTCTATGGACGCTCCGCGTCTGCTTTAAATGTGACGCGGAGCGTCACGGGATGCATTCCYACGCAAAGCGTGGGAACGATCGGCTTGGTTAATACACCCAAACCTCAACCCGCCGATTCTTGATCCGCCCCTCATCCCCACTATTGGTCGCCACCGGCATTTCGGCGCCAAAGCCGCGAATCTCGCGAAACACCACGCCGCTTTTCACCAGTTCGCGCCGCACCGTCATGGCCCGCAACTTCGATAGCAGATCCGCGCGCGCAGGGTCGCTCTTGGCATCGCCAAACCCTACCAGCGTGACTTGGTGATTGGCCTTATCACGCAGCTTTATATAGTCGAGCACCCGCGACAGGTCTTGTTGTGCCTTGTTGTCGAGCGTTGCGCTGCCTTCTTCAAAGCGGAAATTCACCGACAACCGTTGAGCATGACGGCTGAGTGCCTGATAACCCTCCGGCATCAGCGCATTCGGCGTGACCGTGATGGCCTGGACGGTCTGGGCTATGAAGCCGTTGGCCGCGACAATCACCTGACCTTCGCTGCTTTGAGCGAACGCCGCCAAGGCTTCGGCCCAAGGGTTTTCCCCATGCGGCGGCAGGTAAAAAAACAGTCGGCGGGACAACGGATAGTCTTCCGTGGCGATCAGGCTATTGAGCGGCAGCATGGCCGAGGATTGGCCATCGACGATCGCCACGGC
>NZ_JBFULH010000417.1:0-3650 GCF_056400445.1 Pseudomonas sp. P5_B2
GGCCGGCATCGCGTCGAGCAAGTTAGCCATCATTTCCAGGTCGATCATCGACGCTTCATCCACCACCAGCACATCCAGCGGCAAGCGATTATCGGCGTGATGGCGGAAATGTCGCGTGCCGGGACGACTGCCCAGCAAACGGTGCACGGTGGTGACGTCAGACGGGATCTGGCCGCGAACCGATTCGGCGATGGCCAGGGTCCGGACCTGTTGGCTGATCGACTCCGTGAGCCGGGCCGCCGCTTTGCCGGTGGGTGCAGCAAGGCGGATGCGCAGCGGTTTACCGGCTTCCACGGCAGGCGCCTGGAGCAAGGCCAGCAAGCGCACGACGGTGGTGGTCTTGCCGGTTCCCGGGCCGCCAGTCACGATGCTGAACGCACTGCGGGTTGCCAAGGCACAAGCGAGTTTTTGCCAATCGATTACTTCACCGGTTTTGGCGGAACCGAACAAACCGGTCAGGCGTTGGGGTAAATCATCGGGCGTCGTTTCGTGTTCAGCCAAGCGCAGGCGCAGGGCATCGTCGATGCGTCTTTCGTAAGCCCAGTAGCGGCGCAGGTACAGACGCTTGCCGGATAAGACCAAGGGCCGCGATTGCGCTGATTCACGTCCGTCTGCGGCCAGCGCCACCAGAGTGCTGGAAGCCAACACCTTGCACCAACGGGCTCCATCCAGCGCTTCCAGCAATTGCGACGGCAATACCATCGCGCCACTGTGCAGATCACCTTCAGGGGGCAGCGACAAGGCGAAATCCGGTTCTTTGAGGGTCTCGAACAAATCCAGACACACATGGCCATGGCCCAGTTGGTGACTGGTCAGCGCGGCGGCAAGCAGAACCAATGGATCATCCTCGGGAGCGAGTTCATGGAGGAAGGCGACGAAGGCCTTGTCCAGAGCTCGCAACCAGCCTCGCTCGACCCAGCGCGACAGTAACAGCAGCAGGTCATCGGCACGACTCAACGGCGCCAGATCCGCCAGGCTTTCGGCCGCCAAGGGTGTGGGCAGCAAATCGGCGAAGGTGCGGCTCATAGCAGTACTCCCTGTTCCCACGCGGGTTCGGCCTTGGGTTCTGGCTTGCCCTGGAACATACCGTCCAGTCRCTCGATCAGTTCTTTGGGTGGACGGGCAAAATATGCGCCTTGGGTGGCGGCACGCGTACCGCGCAAGAACAGATAGACCGCACCGCCGACATGCCGGTCGTAATCGTAGTCGACAAGCCGCGCCTTGAGTTGACGGTGCAAGGCGAGCAGGTACAAGACATATTGCAGGTCATAGCGGTTGTCGAGAATCGACTGTTCCATGGCCTGTTCGGTGTAGGCAGCGTCATCAACGCCCAGCCAGTTGGATTTGTAGTCGGCGACGTAGTAGCGACCTTCGTGCTCGAAGGTGAGGTCGATAAAGCCCTTGAACATGCCATTGAGCAAGACCGGTTCGGCCGCCACTCGGGCAACGCCGTTGTGGGTGTGTTGGCACACCAGTTCATCCAGTTTGAGCACGTCGACTTTATGGCTGGCGAACCAGAACTCCATCTCGACGCGGTACTGGGTCAATTGCTCGAAAATCACTGGTGCCGGCCCGCCGCCGAGGTGCAGCGGGGACTTGAGCAAATGTTGCAGCCAATCGCTCAGCGTGGTGATCCAGCCTTCCCAGCCACGGCGATTGCAGCGCCGGGCAATCGCGTCTTCGATCGCTTGCGGGGTGGCGGAAAAACCTTCGTCACCGGCCCATTCCAGCAAACCATGGAGAAAGGTGCCGGGGTTAGGGCCTCGCGGGAATCGATGGATATCACCACCACCGGATGTCACTTCTCGTGGCGCGTGCGGATCGAGGCGTTCGTCGTCGAAGAGCTTTTGCGCTTGCGGGTTTTCCGGTGCTTCGTCAGTGCCCACGCTCAGACGGTCACCGATGCGCAATGCACTATAGGAGGCGATCCACCAGTTTTCACTGGCCTTGCGTTTGGGTACGCGCAACGCCAACAAGGTCGCCTGGTTTTGCGGCGGCTGGTAAAGCTCGGCGGTGGCTTGCGGCATTTCCGCGTAAGTCAGCGCCAGGCAGTCCTGCTGTAAATCTTCCAGCCACCGTTTCAAGCCTGCCGATTCGGCCAATGGCAAACCACCGCCCAACAGGTAGCCCAATGCCGAAAGGTGCAATACCGAACTGTTGTTATTGCCGCGTTTGAGATCCGTAACACCGAGCCAGCACACATGTTGCGCACGAGTCAGGGCGACATACAGCAAGCGCAGATCCTCGGCCAGACGCTCATCGTCGGCCAGGGCAATCAACTCGGCAGTCGGCTTCAGCGACACCTGAGCCTTGCCGTTTTCGTCGTGGTAATGCAGCGGCAGACGACTGCCATCCACCGGTTTCGCCGAACAGATGAAGGGCAGAAACACCAAGGGATATTCAAGGCCCTTGGACTTGTGAATGGTCACGACCTTGACCAATTGTTCGTCGCTTTCCAGGCGCAGGATCTGCTCTTCGCCGGCTTGGCCGGACAACGCCAGATGCTCGGACAAATGACGAATCAGCGCCTGCTCGCCGTCGAGTTCGGCCGCTGCCTGCTGCAGCAATTCGGACAGGTGCAGCAGGTTGGTCAGTATTCGCTCCCCGTCGCTGCGCGCGATCAATGCCTGCGGGAGGTGGAAGTCATGCAGCAAACGTCGCAGCATCGGCAGCACGCCTTGCTTGCGCCAGAGCTCGCGGTAGCCACGGAACTGCATGACCCGAGCTTCCCAAGCCAGTTCGTCCTGATTCAATCGCTCCAGTTCAGCCAGCGACAGATTCAGCGTGATGCAGGCCAACGCGGCTCGCAGAGGCCGCTCGACATCGGGCTCGGCACAGGCCTTGAGCCAGGTCAGCACGTCGTGAGCTTCTTGTGCGGYGAACACCGAGTCCTTGTCCGACAGATAAACGCTGCGCACACCTCGGGCCGAGAGTTCACCACGCACCGCTTGTGCTTCTTTGCCGTCGCGCACAAGGATCGCGATATCCGCTGGCAGCAGGCCTCTGAAGTCCTTGCCAGCCTCGACGAACCCCGCTCGCCCTTGCTGTCCGCCGTTGAGCAGTGCCGTGATTTCACTGGCGCAGGCAGCAGCCAATTGTTGCCGGTACACAGCACCGGACAGCGGCTGTTCTGCGGACAAATGCCAGATATTCAGGGACGGGACCACCTGACCTTCTACATGCAAAACCTCTTTACGGCCCTGGGATTCGACGGGCAAAAACGGTACGGGGTTTTCACCATTCTTTTCCCGAAACAGGAACGCCCCGCGCCCCAGCTCACGAGACTCTGCGCGTTCGAATACGTGATTCACCGCACTGACCATACCGTGGCTGGAGCGAAAGTTGGTGCCCAGCGTATGCAATCGACCGGTAGTGGCCTGACGGGCGCGCAGGTAGGTGTAAATGTCGGCGCCACGAAAAGCATAAATCGCCTGCTTCGGGTCACCGATCAGGAACAGGCCGCATTCCGGATTGTTATCTTCGATGCGATAGATGCTTTCGAAGATTCGGTATTGCACCGGGTCGGTGTCCTGGAACTCGTCGATCAACGCGACCGGGAACTGCTCACGAATCAAGGTGGCCAGGCGCTCGCCGCCCTCGGATTGCAAGGCGGCATCAAGGCGCAGCAGCATGTCATCGAAGCCCATCTC
>NZ_JBFULH010000418.1:0-3621 GCF_056400445.1 Pseudomonas sp. P5_B2
GGGCCGACATGAGGTGCCCGCTGGTCGAAAATCACAACGGGTTTGCTCAAGGCCACTGTAATCAATACGTGAACAGTTTTATCTCGATGAGAAGGGGCGATGAAAGGAAGAACCGGGCGCTCGTCGGCGCTTACGCAACAACTTTCCATTTCATGACGCGCTGGATATAGTCGCCACGCTCATTTCCACCTTAATTGGCCCAGGGAAGACCCACGCATGACCAAGCTTGTTCGCGCAGCTGTCTTGACCAACTACCTGGAGGTCACCCAGTACCTGGGGTTTAACCCGCGCGATGTACTGGAAGCCAGTGGCTTGAACAGGGCTCAGTTGTTAGCACCTGAGTATCGGATTCCCATCGATTCCGCCGTGCGCTTGCTGGAAGATTCAGCCGTCGCCAGTGGCTGCCAGAGCTTTGGCCTGAGCATGGCCGAGTCGCGCCACCTCTCGGATTTCGGGGTGGTCAGCCTGCTGCTCACTCACCAACGTACGCTGCGAGAAGCCTTTGAGGTCGTGGCGCATTACCGTCACTTGATGAATGACTCGCTGGCCATCTTCATTGAAGAGGCCGGCAAAATGGTGATCATTCGCGAAGAGGTGGTGACCGACACGCCTATGCCCTGCCGCCAAGCCAACGAACTGGCCATTGGTGTCATGTTCCGTTTGTGCTCAGCCCTGCTCGGCGCGCACTGGCACCCCTACAGTGTCAATTTCACCCACCAGCCGCCGGACAACCTGCAGCTGCATCGCCGACTGTTCGGGTGCAAGATGGAGTTCGGCAGCGAGTTCAACGGTATCGTCTGCCCCAATACGAGCCTGGACATGCCCAACCCCCATGCCGACCCGGCCATGGCACGTTACGCACAGGGTTACCTGGACTCGTTGCTGAGCGATGATGGACCGTCGTTGCTGTTCGAGGTGCGCAAGGCCATCTACGTGTTGTTGCCAATGGGGCGCGCCACCATTGAGCAGATCGCCCAGACCCAGGGCATGAACGTACGGACGCTGCAGCGTCGCCTCAAAGATGACGACTGCGCCTTCAACGACCTGATCAACGACGTGCGCCGCGATCTGGTCCTGCGTTACCTGGAGAATCCGAATTATTCGCTGGGGCGCATCGCCGACATGCTCGGGTATTCCATGGCGAGTTCCTTCACACGATGGTTTATCACCCAGTTCGGCATGCCGCCCGCCTCTTGGCGCGCACAAAAGCAAACTCCCTCAAAACCGCTCTCCGACGCCAAAGAATACTGAGCGAATCGTATCAGCGCCCTCATCTCCTGAATGAACCGCCCACCCGAGCGCAGCCCTGAATGTGGGGCTGGCGCCAGGAGGCATCATTCAAGTCGCGTCTTCATTTCTGAATCCGAAACATAAAAAACGGCGACTGCTTGTGCAGTCGCCGCAAAAAGCCGGTGTTTGTAACACCGACCGAGGGCCGCAAAGCGCTGAGGAGTCAAACGCAAGGCGGTCCTGCAGTAAACGGATCAGGTCGGGCTCAGAAACCCCAGCGCAGCATCAGCAGCACCAGGACGACGAGGAACACCGTCTCCCCTACCATCAGGAGGATGGGCTTGATGCCGACAGAGGCCAGCTCCTTGAGCTGAGTCTTCATGCCCAAGGCACTGATGGACACCACCAAGGCCCAGCGCGACAGGTCATTGACCGTGCCTTGCACGGCTGGGGCTATCCAGCCTGTGCTGTTGATGCAAGCCAGCAACAGAAAACCGACAGCGAACCACGGCAGCAGTGGCGGTCGCTTGGCTCCGGTTTCGACGCCTTGCATGCGCGTCACCATGGCCGCACAGACGATCACCGGCAGGAGCATTGCGACCCGCATCAGCTTGACCACTGTGGCCGTGTCGCCCGTTTCGATCGACATGCTGTAACCGGCACCAACCACTTGGGCCACATCGTGGATGGTGGCGCCGAGGAATATTCCCGCCATTTGCGGAGACAATGAAAACCAGTTGGCAATCATTGGATAAACGATCATTGCCATGGTCGACAGGGCCGACACACCAATGACGGTAAACAATGTGGCGCGTTCTTTCTGCGGATGATTGGGCAATGCTGCCGCCAGCGCCAAAGCAGCCGAAGCGCCGCAGATCGCCGTCGCGCCACCGGTGAGCATGCCGAACAAACGCTGGAAACCCATTAGCTTGGCCGCGATCACCGAAACACCAATGGTCACCACCACCAGAGTCACCACCAGCACTACCGGCTTCCAGCCCAGTGCGGCAATCTGTTCAAGGGTGATACGCATGCCCAACAGGGCCACGCCGATGCGCAACACGGTGCGCGCCGTAAATTCGATACCGGCCTTGCAGACGCCCTCTCCCGCCAGGAAGTTCAGGGCCATGCCCAACAGCAAGGCAAACAGCATCACCGGCGCTTTGTAGTGCTCGGACAAAAAAGTCGCGGCGGCTGCCACGATCAGACTGACGATAAATCCCGGTGCCAGTTCGCGTGTTCGGCTATGGATACGGGAAAGAGCGATGGCGCTCATGGCGCGGACTCCTCAGAAGCAATAACGATAAAGGCCTGGTCGTCGACAACTTCGACCGGGTAGTTGGTGACCTTGAGCTGGGTAGAATTGAGCAAGTAGCCACTGCGCAGATCGAACCGCAACCCATGGGCACAACATTGAATCACTCGACCAGCTAGACGCCCGCCACAGAGCGAGGCGCCCTGATGCGGACAACTGTCATCGATGGCATACAACTCGCCCTCGACGTTAAACAACGCCAGGCTTTTGTTCTCGAACTCAAACAGCGCACGACCACCTGCCTGCGGGAGTTTCCCCGCTGGTACGGGGACACGACGCGTCATGACGGGGACCGCACGCGCTGGCGCTCCAAAGCTTCGTTCATGGCGCCCAGCAGCGCCTCGGCAGGCTGCGCGCCGACCATCGTTATTTGGCTGTCGAACTGAAAGCTCGGCACACCGCTGGAGGCTCCAACTTCATTACCGACAAAGGGACCGGATTCGGCTTGCAGATAGTCCTTCACCGCGTCAGCGTCGTAACCGCACGATTGGGCGATAGCGATCAAGGTCTCGCGGCAACCCAGGTCCTCGCCGTTCTGGAAGTACGCAGCGAACAGACGCTCAAGCAACTGGTCGCGCTGAGCCGTGGTACCTCGAGTGTTGGCATGCGCCAACAAACGATGAGCGTCAGCCGTATTAGGCATCGTGGCGATGCGACTCAAGTCGATGGCCACCCCTACCGCGCCTGCAGCCCGCTGCACTTGAGCTTGGCGCATCGCCACCGCTTCAGCACTGCCAAGACGATTGAGATAGAACTCGGCGAACGGTTCACCCTGTGTCGGTATATGTGGCAACAACTGCACGCCATGCCACACCGTGGTCACCAGCACTTCCGGTTGCTGCAAGTGCAGCAACTCCAGAGCGCGCTCCAGTTGGCGTTTTCCGATCAAGCACCAAGGGCAGATAAAATCGAAAAACACATCAATACGCAAACGACCACTCACACCTTCACCTCTACTGCAGCTTCACTTACCGAATCGTTGACATTTTCACCGGCCAGCCGGGCAATATCCTTCTGGTAATGGCACTTTGCAAAAAAGAACACGGCCGCTGCCGCGATGCTCACCAGGGGTACTA
>NZ_JBFULH010000419.1:0-3618 GCF_056400445.1 Pseudomonas sp. P5_B2
GGGTCAGCGTCCAGCGCCACCGCCCAAGAGGTATCACGCTGCCGGGCGCGGGTGTAGGTGCTACGAGAAATACGCAGGATCTGACAAGCCTGATCGCTGGATGCAGCCCATTTTTCGAGTATGCCGACTGCTGCACGCAAGCCCGTAACGCATTGGTTCTTGGTGAATGTCTGTGGTTGGAGAGGAACTGCCATCTTTTTGCCCTCAATTGATCCATGGACTCAAAAATATACAGATTGGTTCTATAGATCAATAGCGCATCGAGTATCCATGCGGTTTCTCAAGACTGGATGCTCCTACGGACAGGCTCCACGGAACCTTCTCCACGTTCGTCACCTGGTGGTGACTCTTGAGTTCGCCCATCAGTCCCACCAACAACAGCAATCGATAATGCCCCGAAAGACCTGCGCCAAGCTACGGAGCACACCTCTTGAGGGGGGCGGCCCCTTTATTCGGGAGGCATTAATCGTAAGCGCCAAAAACAACTCCAAAATGGCCCCACAACATGCACCCCTTACGACAAAGCTTGCACAACGAACTACACGCGCGCCCGTCACTGTATTTCGATGAGCCGGCCCATGTATTTCATCTGGCCTTCCTCGGCAGCGATCAGGCGTGCAATGCATTCCTGCAAAACTGCTGCCCTGGCTCCCTCGACCTGACCGCCGCCCAAGGCATTAGTCAACTCGATGGCCATGCATTGAAGTGGGAGCGTCATGCCGAGTTTTTCACCCTGACCCTGGTGGTCACTTCATCCTGCAATGACTTGTCCTGGACAACGTTGCCCGAGGTACTGGCGCAAAAGGTCGAAGCGCATTTGCCGACGCTCATCAACTCGGTGCAGATCGTCGTGCGTGGTGAAGCCGACCTGGACCTCTCCCGTTATGGCTTCAAGGACCCGAGCGGTTCTTGCGTGGGGGGTGGTGATGCGGTGGTGTGGAGCGATTTTCGTATCAGCGAGGAGGGCAACAACCACCTGTTGTTCGTCAACCGGCGCCTGAATGCCTACCGGCAGGGTCGAATGATACGTCGCCTTCTGGAAATCGAGACCTATCGAATGATGGCCTCGTTGTCATTGACCATGGCCAAATCCCTGAGCGCGCAGCTCGATGTTTTTGACAAGACCTTGGTCACACTCTCCGAACGTAATGCCCATGCCGATGGCAGTAATGCGAAAGCACTGCTTGCAGATATTTCCAACCTGTCTGCCCAAGTGGTCAGCAGCACCGCGAAAAGCCGCCACCGCTTCAGTGCCACTCAGGCCTACGCGCAACTGGTGTTTGAACGCTTGGGTGAGCTGCGGGAAAGTCACGTGGGCGATTGCCAACGCCTTGGCGTGTTTATCGAACGCCGGTTCAAACMCACCGTCAGGTATTGCTCTGCCACCGAACAGCGATTGGAGCACCTGGCCAAAAGCGTGGCCAACCTGGGCGACCTGTTACAGGCACGGGTTCAGGTAGAAATGGAAGAACAGAACTCGGAAATTCTCAAAAGCCTGAACGCCCGCGCCGATGCTCAGATCAAGATCCAGCGCGCAGTGGAAGGTCTGTCGATTATTGCGATTACTTACTACCTGATTAACCTGTTCAAGCTTGGCTACTCGGGGCTGCACTTGCTCGGCGTCGAGGTGGCCCCGCGAGAGGCAATGCTGGCAATGACGCCGCTGGCGATCGGCATTCTTGCGTTGATTGTGCTTCGTATCAAGAAAGTCAAAGAGCATTGAGGCGATAGCCCTGATGCTCACTTTTTTTATTTGGCTGTGTGGTCTTGATCGATTGGGTAGTTTCTCCATCGGCGAGTACGGGCGCTGGTAGAGTCGGGTGTGTTGCTTGGCTATAGAGCCCAACTGGACCCGGCGCATTGGGCTTTAATTTTTCCGCCATGGTGTTTGCCACCCTTGGGTCATACCAGGGCAGGCGCCTGAATGACCCGTGCGCTAAATCAATGCTCAGCGCTTGACCCCAATGCTCGTGATGAAACGAGGGATCCAGGATCGAGCGCTGCCGTTGTAATGTCAGACACTGCCGACCAATTTCCCCTCATTCATCCTGCGCTTGTACGCACTGTCCCGATTTGCCAACCAGAAATACAACGGCGAAGTCACCACCAGCCCGACCACCCAGGACAAGTCCGCCCCGTTGATGTGTTCTGAAATCGGGCCCACATATAACGGTGTGTTCATGAAAGGAATCTGCACCGCAATACCGACCGCGTACGCCAGCAAGGCCTGCGGGTTGTAGCGCCCATAAATCCCGCCATCCACGCGGAAGATCGAGGCAATGTCGTACTTGCCTTTGTGGATAGCGTAGAAGTCGATCAGGTTGATTGCCGTCCACGGCACCAGCACTACCAACAACACCAGCACCATATCGACGAAGTGGCCGATAAAGTCTTTTGAGGCGAAAACCGCTGCAATCGCACAGGCTGCCAGTACGAGGATGGAGATCACCGCCCGGCTTTTCGCGGTGGGGATCCAGCGATACGCAAAGGTCTGCACCAGGGTGATGATCGACAGCACCGCGCCATACAAATTGAGGGCGTTATGGCTGATCACGCTGAGCAGGAACAGCACCAACATCAACGGGCCGATAGAGCCGGTGGCAAGTTTGACGGCGTCCATCGTGTCCATGCCGACCGGGGTGGCAAGTACCGCGACGGCGCCGAAGATGAACGACAGGCTGGAGCCCAGTGCCGAGCCCAGGTAAGTGGTCCAGAAAGTGGACGCGACCGGAACGTCAGCCGGCAGGTAGCGCGAGTAATCCGACACGTAGGGCGCGAAGGCGATCTGCCACAGCGCAGCCAGAGACACGGTAGCCAGCCAGCCGGAAATGTTGAATTCACCGCGGGTCAGAAAGTCCGTGGTCTGGATATGGGTAAAGATATAGCCAAACCCCAATACGATCCCGGCGCCCAGTACCCAGGTACCGATGCGGTTGAGCACATGGATAAAGCGGTAACCGATGATGCCGATGATCCCGGAGCCGATGGCGCCGATCACGATGCCCACGGGCACGGGCACCGCGTCGACCACGCCGTGCAAGGATTTACCCGCCAGTACGATGTTGGAGGCAAAGAAGCCGATGTACATGACACCGGCGATCACCACTACCAGCAATGCGCCGAGGGAGCCGAACTGGGCGCGGCTCTGGATCATTTGCGGGATGCCCATCTGCGGGCCCTGGGCCGAGTGCAACGCCATCAACACGCCGCCGAACAAGTGGCCGACAAGGATGGCGACGATGCCCCAGATCAGGTTCAGGTGGAACAGTTGCACGCCCAGTGCGCCGGTCACGATCGGCAATGGCGCGATGTTGCCGCCGAACCACAGGGTGAAAAGGTCTCTTACCTTTCCATGGCGATCTTCAGGGGGCACGTATCCAATCGTGTGTTTTTCAATAAGCGGGGCGGATGATGTCGCAGTGGTGACCATAAGGAACTCCAAGGCAAGGTGAGTACGTGGACGTACTTCGCAGTGCGCCGCCTGCGCGACGCTTTGTTGTTGGAGTGATCATCTGTAATGGCGGCAGGCAGGTAAATTAGTAAGTTTGTTGCTATAGACCTTAAAAAAAGTATCTCGCCGGCCTTTTTGCTCCGGTATGTTGCATGCACCGTGATTGA
>NZ_JBFULH010000420.1:0-3613 GCF_056400445.1 Pseudomonas sp. P5_B2
GGCTTCGTGCTGGCCACCAACGACTTGGAAATCCGTGGCGCTGGCGAGCTGTTGGGCGACGGTCAGAGCGGGCAGATCCAGGCGGTTGGCTTTACGCTGTACATGGAAATGCTCGAACGCGCAGTGAAGTCGATCCGCAAAGGCGAACAGCCAAACCTGGATCAACCGCTCGGAGGTGGCCCGGAAGTGAACCTGCGCGTACCGGCGTTAATTCCCGAAGCCTATCTGCCCGACGTTCACGCGCGATTGATTCTCTACAAACGCATCGCGTCGGCCACCGACGAGGAAGGTCTCAAGGATCTGCAGGTAGAAATGATTGACCGTTTCGGCCTGCTACCGGAGCCTACCAAGAACCTGATGCGCATTACGGCGCTGAAATTGCAKGCCGAATTGCTGGGTATCAAGAAGGTCGACGGCGGTCCGCAAGGTGGCCGCATCGAGTTCGCGGCACAAACGCCGGTCGATCCGCTGACACTGATCAAACTGATTCAAGGCCAGCCCAAACGCTACAAATTCGAAGGCGCCACGATGTTTAAATTCATGGTGCCGATGGAGCGCTCAGAAGAACGCTTTAATACTGTAGAGGCGCTGCTTGAGCTCCTTATCCCGAAAACTGCTTGAAGGACGCCGCATGCGCCTGTTTCGCTCACTGCCTCTGCTGTTAACGCTGATCGCACCCACAGCGTTTGCCGATGATCTGTATCAGATTGAAATGATTTTGGTCCGGCAAAACGCCGTGCCCGCCATCGTCACCCGCGCGGCACCGGAAGACTGGGCCGCCGGCGCCCAACCCATCAGCAAGGACAGCCTGCGCACACCGAGCCTGAATGGCGAAGTGGAAAAACTGACCGCCAGCAACGAATACACCGTGTTGCTGCACAAGGCCTGGCAGCAAAACCTCGGCGAACAAGAGAGCAAAGTCGCGATCAGCGACGGCAAGGAACAATACGGTCAGTTCCCGATAGAGGGCACGTTGAACCTGAAACTGGGGCGCTTCACCGACGTCGACGCCGACTTCTGGGTCAATCAGATTGACGCCAATGGCACGGTTACCGCCAGTGAGCGCCTCAAGCAAGAAAGCCACACCAAGAACGGCCAGCTGAACTTCCTGGACAACGGCCACCTCGGCATGCTGATCAAGATCACCTCGCTCACCGCCCCTGCTCCTAGGCCAGTTCCCGAAGAAATTCCGGACTGATTGCTATGCCCCCAAGCCTGAGCAAACCCCTGGCACCTTCCTGGGTCAGCAGATTCAAGGAACAAAGCCTGGAACGTGGCCGCCGCTACGCGCTGGAAAATCGCGTCAGGATCGTCGAGGTCGGTGACGCTACGATCACCGCCGCGTGCGAGGGCTCTGGCGGTAACGTTTATCGTCAGACCATTCGCCTGCGTGAGTCGGCCAAAGCCACCTTGCTGATGGTCGACGCGACTTGCAGCTGCCCGGTTCAYAGCAACTGCAAACATTGCGCAGCGGTGCTGCTCAAAGTGCAGGAAACGCTGGCCTACCCCGCCGCAGCGCAAGATGCCGACCTGCTGGAAAAACTTCAGGCCGTACTGGAAAACCGCGGCCCGAAAGCACCGCCGCAAGTGCTTGTGGATAACGTTCAACCGGTGCCACGCCTTTGGCTGGCGAGTATCGAGTTCAGCGCCTTCGAACCGCGCAACGGCAAGATGCAGCGTTACATTCAGCATCGCGCAGCGTTGTCTTTCAGCTATCTGGATGAATACGTTGCCGGACAAAAGAACGCCGACATTCTGATCCGCCAGGAAACCCAGACGCTGAGGATCAAGCGCCACCCGGATGTAGAACAGACCTACAGGGAACAGTTACGAATCCTCGGTTTCAAAATCGCCACCCGGCAAAGCAAAGCCTTGCCGGAAAGTGCCGGCGAACTGTACGAGATGGTCAATGACAGCGCCTRGCTGACGTTCACCCTTAATGAGCTGCCGAAGTTGCGCACCCAAGGCTGGGAGCTGCAGATCGACGAAGACTTCGGTTTCGACCTGACCGCCGTGGACGACTGGTACGCCACTGTCGAGCAGGTGCCGGAGCGCGACTGGTTTGATCTGGAACTGGGGATCATCGTCAACGGCGAGCGCCTGAGTTTGCTGCCGATCCTGTTGAACCTGATGCGCTCGCACACTGAAATCCTCAATCCGGAACGCCTCGCCCGACGTCGCGACGACGAACTGATTCTGGTGAATATCCCCAATCGCCCGAATTCCGAGTACGGCCCGCTGCAAGTCGCCCTGCCCTTCGGCCGCTTGAAGCCGGTACTGGCGACGCTCGGCGAGTTTTATCTGCAAGGGCCCGGCGAAACCACGCTGCGTCTGAGCAAGGCCGACGCCACGCGTTTGAATCCGCTGGAAGACATGCCGCTGCTCTGGGAAGGCGGCGAGCAGATCCGCACCTTTGCCCAGCGCCTGCGCGACATCAAGGACTACACCGCAACCGCTCCTGAAGGTTTGAACGCAACCCTGCGCCCCTATCAGCTCGAAGGCTTGAGCTGGATGCAATCGTTGCGGCAACTCGAGGTCGGYGGGATTCTCGCGGACGACATGGGACTTGGCAAAACCCTACAAACCCTGGCGCATGTTCTCACTGAGAAAACGGCTGGGCGCCTCGATCGACCCTGCATGGTGGTGATGCCCACCAGCCTGATTCCGAATTGGCTCGACGAAGCAGCGCACTTCACGCCGCAACTCAAAGTGCTGGCGCTGTACGGCGCCAGTCGCAAAAAACACTTCGATAATCTGGCCGACTACGACCTGATACTGACCACCTATGCGCTGCTACCCAAGGATGTCGAACGCCTCGCCGCGCAGCCTTTGCATGTGCTGGTGCTGGATGAAGCGCAGTACATCAAAAACCCCAACAGCAAGGCGGCACAGGCGGCGCGCGAGCTGAATGCGCGTCAGCGTTTGTGCCTCAGTGGTACGCCGTTGGAAAACCACTTGGGTGAGTTGTGGTCGCTATTTCACTTCCTGCTGCCGGGCTGGCTTGGCGATGTGAAAAGCTTCAACCGCGATTACCGCGTGCCTATTGAAAAGCGCGCCAGCGAAGTCAGACTTCAACACCTCAACGGCCGGATCAAACCGTTTCTGTTGCGCAGGACCAAGGAACAGGTCGCGACGGAGTTACCGCCCAAGACCGAGATCATTCACTGGGTTGAACTCAACGAAGCCCAGCGCGATGTGTACGAAACCATGCGCCTGGCGATGGACAAGAAAGTCCGCGACGAGATCACTCGCAAAGGCGTGGCGCGCAGCCAGATCATCATTCTTGAAGCGCTGTTGAAGCTGCGTCAGGTGTGTTGCGATTTACGTCTGGTCAACGATGCCGTCCTGCCGACTCGCGGCAGCACATCGGGCAAGCTCGACAGCCTGATGGAAATGCTTGAGGAATTGTTCGAGGAGGGTCGACGGATTCTGTTGTTCTCGCAGTTCACATCGATGCTGGCGTTAATTGAGGTTGAGCTGACGAAGCGTGGCGTTGAATACGCGCTGCTGACCGGTCAGACCCGCGACCGACGCGCACCAGTGAAGGACTTTCAGAGCGGAAAGCGGCAGATTTTTCTGATCAGCCTGAAGGCCGGCGGTGTGGGTTTGAACC
>NZ_JBFULH010000421.1:0-3606 GCF_056400445.1 Pseudomonas sp. P5_B2
GTTGGAAGGTACGCACGTTCATGCCCTGCGACAGCGCGATCTGCTCGATCGTGGCGCGGCCCATGGGCAACAGTAGGTAGATCGCCTTGCGCACATCGAACAGCAACGAGGTGCTTTCATGACCTTGCAGCGAATCGATGTAGTCCTGGGCATAACACGCCATGGCCGGGTCGGCACTGGCGTTAACCATGTCCAGGCTGGCAGCGGAGCAGACGATGCCGTTGAACTCGCTGCCAAACTCGAGATTGCAGCCGAACATACGCCGATGACGTTGCAGGTTGTCGGGTGGCTGGTGCATGAAGTTGACGCTGTAGGGGCGCCACTGCGAGCCGAGCAGTGTCGAGCACAGGCCGAACAGCACGCCAATGACCAGCTCTGAGGCCTGGCGACTGGGCAACAGTGACTCGGTGACCATCTCGGCACGAATGATCACCATCCTGCCGGCTTCTTCAACAAAGATCCCCAGGGAATCATTCATCAGATGGCGGTAGCGCTGCATCACCTGCAAGGCGTCACGCAGGGTGCGTTGCTGGCTGAGCAGCAGGCTTACCACGCCGAAGTCCGAAAGCTGGCGCGACTCGGCCATGCGCAGGCCGAGGGTCTGGCAACCACTGGCGACGGCCGAATCTTCCAGCAGGCGCACGGCGGTATCGATGGGTATCCGGTTTTCCGGGACTCGCAACTGAGCCCTGCTCAGGCCGACGACAGTCATGACGTCGTACGGGTTGAATCCCAGGTCCTGGGTGACTTCCAGGTATTTGGTCAAAACGGCGGCGCGAACAAGCATGGGCATGTGTAGGAGACCTCCCTCGGCCGATGGCGGCGTTGCTTTTTTCATCGAAGGTGTATTGCGCGGGAAGGCGACGCTGGTGAAGCACTGATAGCGCCAGCGATCTTCAACCCTGACCTGGCGTAACCCAGAGCAGGTCGCGCGGTCCCATTTTAGGGAGCACGGGCGAGGCGCCATGGGCATGGCGGGATAATTTCTTAGCATATTGGGACACGACGGACGGGCCGGAGATGGCGGCGGCAGACGCCGCGCTACAGGGGTTTGTCCTGTCCCAATTTCACAAGATTGTGTCCCGGCAAGCTCAGTGCAGGGCACCCTCGCGGGCTACCTTCAGGCCCACAATTGATAAGATGGAGGTAGATAATGGATACGCACGCTGCAATGCGTATCGGTCAGCCGCTCGCCGCAATGGCGCAGGTGGATGCCGACGATCCCGATGCATTCAACCACTGCTTTGCCGACGTCAACGGCATCCGCATGCACTACATCGACGAGGGCCAGGGGCCGCTCGTCATCCTGCTGCACGGCTTCCCCTACCTCTGGTACATGTGGCGGCGCCAGATCGTGGCATTGGCCGAGGCCGGCTATCGGGTTGTCGTGCCCGATCAAAGAGGGTTCGGGCAATCGGACCGCCCCGACACTATCGAAGCCTATGACATGAGCCAATCCGTCGGCGACATGGTCGGCTTGATGGCGGCCCTGGGCGAAACCTCTGCGGTGATCATCGGCCACGACCTGGGCGCCTGGGTGGCCCAGGCGGCGGCTATGTTGCGCCCGGATCTGTTTAGAGGCCTGGTGATGCTCAACACTCCGGTACCGCCGCGGGGCAAGGTCAAGCCAACCGTGGGCCTGCAGGCCATGGCCAAAGGCCGGGTCTACCACCACCTGTATTTCCAGCAGCTCGACAAGCCGGATCGCGAGCTGGCCGCGGATCCGCGCAAGACCCTGAGCAGCGTCTTCTACTCGATCTCCGGCAGCGCCGTGGGTGCCGAACGCTGGCGCCTGTTTGTCGAAGCCGGCGAGCCAATCCTCAACGCCTTTACCGAGCCTAAAGGCGCGTTCCCGTCCTGGCTGAGCCCGCGTTCGCTCGACTACTACGTCGCCGAGTACACGCGCACCGGATTTACCGGTGCCCTCAACTACTACCGCTGCCGCGACCGCAATTGGGAAATCACCGCGTTTCTCGACGGCGCCAAGGTCAGCCAGCCGAGCCTGTTCATCGGTGGTGCGGCCGACCCGTCCCTGGAGCCGGTGGAAATCCGCAGCCAATACGAGCAGATGGACGCCTACCTGCCCGCGCTGCGCAAAAAGGTGCTGCTGCCCGGTGTCGGCCATAGCGCTGCAGAGGAAAGTCCGGCTGAGGTCAACGAGTTGCTGCTGAAGTTTCTCGAGCAGTTGATGGTCTCTGAGCCAGCGGCACGCTAACCCCCTTCATAACGTCAAAACAAAAGGCAGGGCGAACGTAGGTATCTACCGTAACGTCCGCCCTGCCTTTGCACAGGGCTTGATTTTCCCCTTAGAACTAGCTGGCCGCCTTGACCAGCAGATGATCGCCGAACTGCTCGCGCAGGCGGTTCTTCAATACCTTGCCCGTAGCACCCAGTGGAATCGTGTCGACGAAGACCACATCATCCGGCGTCCACCACTTGGCAATCTTGCCGTCATAAAAGGCCAGCAGATCTTCCCGGCTCAGGGCTGCCTGCGCCTTCCTGACCACGATCAACAAGGGCCGCTCATCCCACTTCAGGTGTTTCGCAGCGATGCAGGCCGCCTGGGCGACCGAGGGATGGCTCAGGGCAATGTTCTCAAGRTCAATGGAGCCGATCCACTCGCCGCCCGACTTGATCACATCCTTGCTGCGATCAGTGATCTGCATGAAGCCATCGCCATCGATGGTCGCCACATCGCCGGTGGGGAACCAGGTCTGGCCGGCGTGCTCGATCAGCGGCGAACCGTCGCCTTCATTTCTGAAATAGTCGCGCACCACCCAGGGGCCACGCACCATCAGGTCACCCGAGGTGGCGCCGTCCCAAGGCAGTTCCACGCCATCCGCGCCGACGATCTTCATGTCGACGCCAAACACTGCCCTGCCCTGTTTGGACTGCACGGCGTTGCGCTCTGCCGGGGACATATCAAGGTGCCTGGCCTTGAGGGTGCCAATGGTGCCGATCGGGCTCAACTCGGTCATGCCCCACACGTGCAACACCGCCACGCCGTAGGTCTGCTGAAACTTGTGCAGCATGGCCGAGGGACAGGCTGCGCCGCCAATGATGGTGCGTTGCATGCTGGAAAAAGACTCGCCGGTTTGTTCCAGATGCCCCAGCAGCCCTTGCCAGACCGTGGGTACGCCAGCAGAGAGCGTCACCTGCTCCGCTTCGAGCAGCTCGAACAGCGATTTGCCGTCCAGCGCAGGTCCAGGAAATACCAGCTTGGCCCCGACCATGCACGCGATGTACGGCAGCCCCCAGGCGTTGACATGGAACATCGGCACCACCGGCAGGATGACGTCCCGCGCCGAGCAATTCAGAGCATCCGGCAGCGCGGCGGCATAGGTGTGCAGCAGCGAGGAGCGATGACTGTAAAGCACGCCTTTAGGGTTACCCGTGGTGCCTGAGGTGTAGCAGAGCGTACAGGCCGCATCCTCGTCGAGCTCCGGCCAGGCGTAGTCGCTGGCGCCCTGTTGCAGCAGGTCTTCATAGCACAGCAGGTTATCGATACCGGCGTCGGTCGGCATGTGGGCGCGATCGGTCATGGCGATGAACGCCTTGACCCCGGAGCAGCGGCCAGCGATGAGTTTGATCAGCGGCAGGAAGGTC
>NZ_JBFULH010000422.1:0-3600 GCF_056400445.1 Pseudomonas sp. P5_B2
GACAAGGACAATGCGCGCTTCCCCGCCGAACCTCAGGAAAACATCCTGTACTTCATCGAAAAACACGCGCCGCTACTGGAGCCGTGGCAGCGGGAAATCGTGCGGATCGTGCGCAAGATTGCTCAATACTTTTATCCACAGCGCCAGACCCAGGTGATGAACGAAGGCTGGGCCACGTTCTGGCATTACACGTTGATGAACGACCTGTACGACGAAGGCCTGGTCACTGACGGTTTCATGATGGAGTTCCTGACGTCCCACACCAGCGTGGTCTTTCAGCCGGGCTTTGACAGCCCTTACTACAGCGGAATCAACCCTTACACCCTCGGGTTTGCCATGTACCGCGACATCCGGCGCATGTGCGAAGAACCCACCGACGAAGATCGCCACTGGTTCCCGGAAATCGCCGGCACCGACTGGCTGTCGTCGATCAAGTTCGCCATGAGCAGCTTCAAGGATGAGAGTTTCATCCTGCAGTACCTGTCACCGAAAGTGATCCGTGACCTGAAATTGTTCAGCATTCTCGATGACGACCAGAAGGACGACCTGCTGGTGCCAGCGATCCACGATGAAGATGGCTATCGCATCATCCGTGAAACCCTCGCGGCGCAATACAACCTGGGGAATCGCGAGCCTAACGTGCAGATTTACAGCATTGACCGGCGCGGCGACCGATCCCTTACCCTGCGGCACCAGCAACATGATCGCAAGCCACTGGGAGAGTCCACCGAGGAAGTACTCAAGCACCTGCACCGCCTGTGGGGCTTTGATATTCACCTCGAAACACTGCAGGGGGATCAGGTCATGAAAACCCATCACGTACCACCCAGAAGTGAGCACAGCGAAGGAGATTACGGACGGCTGGACCTGGCCGTCATTCACCTTTGAGCGGGTTTGAACCTCCGAAAGTTCGGCGCAACGGTTATTCTGTCGAGCTAACGGAGGTTTTTTATGCAGATTTATAAAGTCGGTGGTGCGGTGCGAGATCGCCTGCTGGGCAAACCTGTCACCGATATCGACTGGGTGGTGGTGGGTGCCACGACCGAAGAAATGCTCGCCAAGGGGTTTCGCCCGGTGGGCGCGGACTTCCCGGTATTTCTTCACCCAAAAAGCGGTGAGGAATACGCCCTTGCCCGCACTGAACGCAAAAGTGGACGCGGTTACGGGGGCTTCACTTTTCACGCCAGCCCCGAAGTCACCCTCGAAGAAGACTTGATCCGTCGCGACCTGACAATCAATGCCATGGCCGAAGATGATCAGCAGAATCTGACCGATCCTTACCATGGCCAACGCGATCTTGAAGCGCGCCTGTTGCGTCACGTTTCCCCTGCTTTCGCCGAAGATCCACTCCGGGTCCTGCGCGTTGCCCGCTTTGCTGCGCGGTATGCGGCGCTGGGTTTTACCGTCGCGCCTGAGACCCTGGCATTGATGCGCCAACTCAGTGAGTCCGGCGAACTGGAGGCCTTGACCGCTGAACGCAGCTGGAAAGAAATCTCCCGGGCATTGATGGAGGATCAGCCGCAAGTGTTCATCGAGGTGCTGCGTGCGTGCGACGCACTCAAGGCGCTGATGCCGGAAGTCGACGCGCTGTTCGGTGTTCCACAACCGGAAGCTCACCATCCGGAAATTGACACCGGCCTGCACACCCTGAGTGTGCTTGAGCAATCAGCCTTGCATAAGCAACCGCTGACCGTGCGTTGGGCCTGCCTGCTGCACGACTTGGGTAAGGGGCTGACACCCGAAGAAGAATGGCCACGCCATATTGCCCACGAGCACACGGGCCTGAAGCTGATCAAATCGGTCAACGAACGCTTCAAGGCACCGAAAGATTGCCAGGAACTGGCGCTGTTGGTCGGGCAGTATCACACCCACAGCCATCGCGCCCTGGAGCTGAAACCTTCGACTTTGCTAGAGTTGCTGCAAAGCTTTGACGTTTACCGTCGGCCGCAGCGCTTTGAGGAATTTATCGCAGCGTGCGAAATGGACGCGCGCGGGCGTAAAGGTCTGGAGCAGAGAAGTTATCCACAGGCGGATTATTTGCGCGGGGCGGCGATGTCAGCCCGGAGCGTGGCGGTTCAGCCGTTGCTGGAGAAGGGGTTCAAGGGGCCGGAACTGGGTGAGGCGATCAAGCGTGAGCGGCTCAAAGCGTTGAAAGCCTACAAGGAAGAGGCGTCTGCCTGAAAAGCTTCGCGAGCAGGCTCGTCCCCACAGGTTTTGCATATCCCCTGTGGGAGCGATCCTGCTCGCGAAGGCGTCTTTCGCCTTACAACAAATTCGAAGGAGTCAGCTGCTCACCGCGCCACTCAAACGCCACCGGCGCCAACACCTGATCAATCTGCGCTTCGCCCCACAACGTCGCAAAGCTTTTGCCTGCGCCCGGATGCACTCGATCCGGCGCGATCAGCGATAACGGCCACAACACAAAAGCATTCTTGAGAATCTCTGCCCGCGGCAGGATCAAACCATCGAAATTGCCCACCAGATCACCAAACAACAGCACGTCGATATCCAGCGGCAAACCCTTGCGGTCCGGCGCATACCGACCATTGTCGGCCTCGATGAATTTCAGTCGACGGTCCAACTCCATCAACGACAGATCGGTGTACGCCGACACCACGAAATTGAAGAACGGTCCGCTCTTGATGCCCACCGGCTGGCTTTCGAACACGGCCGAACAGCGGATATCCACCAAAAACGCCACCAAAGCCTCCAGACCCGCCTGCAAATGGGTTTCACGCTCGATATTGCTACCGAGCCCGAGGTACACCTGAGTCAGCGACATCCGCGCTCAATCTCCACGCCCACACCACCGGTGGCCGCCGGGACAGCGCCAGGCTTGGTCAGCTTGAGACGCATCCAGGTGATATTGAATTCGCTCATCAGCAATTCGACCAGACGCTCGGCAAAGGTCTCGACCAGTTGATACTGCGCTTGCTCGGCAAATGCCTGGATGCGCGATGAAACACTGGCGTAATCGAGCGCCAGGGTCAGGTCATCACCGGCTGCCGCCGGGCGATTGTCCCAGGCGAAGCTCAGGTCAAGACGCAGGCATTGCCGGATGCCTCGCTCCCAGTCGTAGGCACCAATCACGGTGTCGACTTCCAGACCCTCGATAAACACTCTGTCCAAGCACTCTTCTCCACTGCACGACAAGGGCGCAATGCGCCGTTAGAATCAGGGCGTCCTCGCCCGGAATAGTTAGCATGTTTTGGTTATTGGCGATCCTCGCCTACCTGCTTGGCTCTCTGTCCTTCGCCATTTTGCTCAGCCGCCTGACCGGGAATCCCGATCCGCGAATGAGTGGCTCGGGCAATGCCGGCGCCACCAACATGTTGCGCTTGGCCGGCAAGAAACTCGCCATCCTGACTTTGCTTGGCGACCTCTGCAAAGGCCTGTTGCCCGTACTGTTTGCTGGCCTTGCGGGCCTTTCGCTGCAAGAACAAGCCTGGATCGGCATCTGCGCCGTCATTGGCCATCTGTTTCCAGTGTACTTCCGCTTTCGCGGCGGCAAAGGTGTCGCCACCGCTGCCGGCATGCTGATCGGGCTTTACCCGCCCGCCGCGCTGCTGGCGGTCTGTGCCTGGTTGCTGACGTTCTACC
>NZ_JBFULH010000423.1:0-3595 GCF_056400445.1 Pseudomonas sp. P5_B2
CCCAATTCCTTGGGAACGGACAGACCTTGTTCATTCAATGTGTCGGAATAACCGCAGGCCACGCATTCACGGTGCGGGACTTCGTCTTCGTTCCACATCATCAACTTGTCCGGCTCGCTGCACGCCGGGCATACCGCCCCGGCGATAAAGCGTTTTTTGGTAATCACAGGCCCCTCGCTCATGCTGCCGCGTCCTCACTCAGGCCGCTGTGGCGCAAGAGTGCGTCAATCGAGGGTTCACGGCCACGGAAGTCGACGAACAGCACCATCGGCTCCTGGGAACCACCGCGCGCCAGAATGGCTTCGCGGAACGCACGACCGGTCTCGGCATTGAGCACGCCGTCTTCTTCGAACTTCGAGAACGCATCGGCCGACAGCACTTCTGCCCATTTGTAGCTGTAGTAACCCGCCGCATAACCGCCAGCGAAGATGTGCGCAAAGCTGTTCGGGAAACGGTTATAGGCTGGGGGACGCATGACCGATACCTCGTCACGAACGCCTTCAAGCACCTGCGCCACGCTACGGCCATCACCGTGGGTGGCATGGAGTTCGAAGTCGAACAGCGAGAACTCCAGCTGACGGACCATCATCAGGCCGGACTGGAAGTTTTTCGCTGCGAGCATTTTCTGCAGCAGGTCTTGAGGGAGTGGCTCGCCGGTTTCGTAATGACCGGAGATCAGCGCGAGGCCTTCCGGCTCCCAGCACCAGTTTTCCATAAACTGGCTTGGCAGCTCGACCGCATCCCAGGCCACGCCGTTGATGCCGGAGACGCCGGCGTGTTCGACGCGGGTCAGCAGGTGATGCAGGCCGTGACCGAATTCGTGGAACAGGGTGGTGACTTCGTCGTGGGTCAGCAGCGCAGGCTTGCCGCTATCGGCCGGGGTGAAGTTGCACACCAGATTGGCTACCGGGTTTTGCAACGCGCCTTCAGCCGTGCGGCGACGGTCGCGAGCGCCGTCCATCCACGCACCGCCGCGCTTGTTGGCGCGGGCGTAAAGGTCGAAGAAGAAGCGGCCGACGTGCTGGCCGTTTTCCTTGATTTCGAACAGGCGAACATCCGGGTGCCAGGTGTCGAAGCCTTTCTGCTCGGCGATTTCGATGCCGTACAGACGCTGAACGATGGCGAACAAGCCGCCCAACACTTTGTCGATCGGGAAGTAGGCGCGCAGGGCTTCCTGAGCCACGCTGTAACGCTGCTCGCGAAGTTTCTCGCCGYAGAAACCGCTGTCCCAGCTTTGCAGATCCGGGCAGCCTTGTTCGGCGGCATAGGCTTTGAGCTGATCAAGGTCCTGCGCGGCAAACGGTTTGCTGCGCTTGGCCAGGTCGCGCAGGAAACTGAGCACCTGATCGCTGGACTCGGCCATTTTAGTGGCCAGACTCAGCTCGGAGAAACTGTTGAAACCCAACAGCTTGGCCAGTTCCTGACGCAGGTCGAGGATTTCTTCCATCACTGGGCCGTTATCGTTCTGACCGGCATTCGGGCCCTGGTCCGACGCACGAGTGCWGTAGGCGGCRTAGACTTCTTCGCGCAGGGCRCGGTCSTGGGCGTAGGTCATCACYGCGTAGTARCTCGGGAATTCCAGGGTGATCAAAAAGCCGTCCAGACCCTTGGCCTGTGCAGCGGCGGCCATTTGCGCCTTGGCGGAATCGGTCAGGCCGGCGAGAGTGGCTTCATCGGTGACGTGTTTGGTCCAGGCTTGAGTGGCGTCGAGCAACTGGTTGGAGAAGCGGCTGCCCAGTTCCGAGAGCTTGCTCTGCACTTCTGCATAACGCTTCTGCTCGGCCTCAGGCAGGTCAATACCCGACAGACGGAAGTCCCGCAGGGAGTGTTCCAGGATAGTTTTCTGCGCTACATCGAAACCGCCGGCTTCCTGGCTGTTGGCCAAGGCTTCGAAGGCTTCGAACAACTCGCGGTTCTGGCCCAGTTCGGTGGAGTAGGCGCTCAAGGCAGGCAGGCAGGATTCGTAGGCTTCACGCAATTCGGCGCTGTTGCACACAGCGTTCAAGTGGCTGACCGGGCTCCAGGCAGCGCCCAGGCGATCATTGAGCTCGTCCATCGCCAGTACCAGGCCKGCCCAGGTCGGTTGTTTGCCCTGGGTCTTGAGGATTTCGATAATGGCGGCGCGGTTGTCAGCCAGGATCTGTTCAATGGCTGGCTGCACGTGTTCGGCACGGATCGCCGAGAACGGTGGCAGGTCGTAGGACTGCAAAAGAGGGTTGTTCACGCTCACGGTTGGCACCTTGGCTGGAAGAAACATGCGGCCATCTTAATTACAATCGACGCTCACCGCAGCTATCAGCAACAGAGAGAAACCCTATCGTGACCCTTCGCAAGTATCAGAACCATATGCCGCTGCTGAACAAAGGCGCTTTTGTCGACGGCACAGCAGTGGTGATCGGCGACGTTGAAATCGGCGAAGACAGTTCTGTCTGGCCRCTGACAGTGATCCGCGGCGACATGCACCGCATCCGCATCGGCGCGCGTACCAGTGTTCAGGACGGCTGCGTGCTGCACATCACCCATGCCGGCCCGTTCAATCCTGATGGTTTTCCGTTGCTGATCGGCGACGACGTGACCATCGCGCATAAAGTCATGCTTCACGGTTGCAGCGTGGGCAGCCGGGTGCTGATCGGCATGGGCAGCATCGTCATGGACGGTGCGGTGGTCGAGGATGAGGTGATCATCGGCGCTGGCAGTCTGGTGCCGCCGGGCAAACGCCTGGAAAGCGGTTTCCTCTATGTGGGCAGCCCGGTGAAACAGATCCGCCCGCTGACCGAAAAGGAAAACGCCTTTTTCACCTACAGTGCGGCGAATTACGTGAAGCTCAAGGATCTGCATCTGGCTGAAGGTTACGACCAGCTCTGACCCCGTCCCGTTATTGCTCAGGAATAGTCATGCATTACCCAACCGTTTTATTCGACCTCGATGGCACATTGACCGACCCGCGCGAAGGCATCACGCGTTCGATCCAGTTCGCCCTGAGCAACCTGGGCATCGATGAGCCCGATCTGAGCAAACTGGAACACTTCATCGGCCCGCCGCTGCTGCAGGCGTTCATGCAGTTTTACGATTTCGATGAGCCGAAAGCCTGGGAAGCCGTGAATTTCTATCGCGAACGTTTCAAGGTCACCGGTCTGTACGAGAATCGCGTGTTCGACGGCGTCACCCCGCTGCTGGAAACCTTGGGTGGGCAAGGGCGTCAGTTGTACATCGCGACGTCCAAGCCATGGGTGTTCGCCCGGGAAATCGCCCGGCACTTTGATTTCGCCAAGCACTTCAAAGTGATCTACGGCAGTGAACTGGACGGGACGCGTACGAACAAGGTTGAGTTGATTGCGCATCTGATGGCAGAAGAAGGGCTGGATCCGGCGAATACCCTGATGATTGGCGACCGTAAGCATGATCTGATCGGTGCGCGCAGTAATGGGCTGGACTCCGTGGCCGTGGGCTACGGATTTGGTAGCCGGGAAGAGCTGAGTGCTGAAGCGCCGACTTATCACTTTGAAACGCTGGATGAGATGCATCAGGCGTTTTTGCAGCGCTGAGCAAATCCATTCGCGAGCAAGCCCGCTCCCACATTCGACCAAGTTCCTCC
>NZ_JBFULH010000424.1:0-3593 GCF_056400445.1 Pseudomonas sp. P5_B2
AAATCCGCCAGCTCAAATACTTCCTGGCCGTTGCCGATGCGGGCAGCCTTTCAGGGGCAGCCCGCAAGGTGCTCATCGCGCAATCGGCGTTGAGCAAGCAGATGTGCGCGCTGGAAGACGAATTGGGTGTGACGCTGTTCCATCGCAGCAATAGCGGCATCGCCATCAATGGGGCAGGCCAGGTGTTTTACGAGTATGCCCTGGGCATTCTCAAGCAATTGCGCGATGCCAAGGCGGCGGTCCTGCCTGGGCATGGAGTATTGACGGGGTCCATCGTGGTGGCGCTGCCGCAGAGCGTTTCGCCGATCATTGCCCTGCCGCTGCTGCAGGCAGTGAGCCGGATCTACCCCCAGGTGGAGCTGCAATTGAACGAAGAATTGACCGGCAATCTGGTCGACCAGTTGATCCGTGGCAGTGTCGACATCGCGCTGTTCACGCCAACGGGGCTGCCTGCGGAAGTGAGCTTTACGCCACTGATTGAAGAGGACCTCTATCTGATCCATCGCGCCAATGACCCTGAGGCGCCGCCACCCGGCGAGGTGACCCTGGCCCAGGCCGTGTCGCGGCCGCTGGTCTTTCCCGGCAGGGCCCACAGCCACAGCACCCGGGCCGTCGTCGATCAGGCCCTGGAACAGCAACAGCGAGCGCCCGCCGCAGTGGCCATGGAAGTCAACTCGGTCTACATCCTCAAAAGTGCCGTCGAGGCTGGCATTGGACCGACCATCATGCCGCTCAATCTGGCGATACGTGAAGTGGCTGAAGGGCGTTTGGTTGCCCACCCATTCGCTGCGCCTGGCGTTTTCCGGACGCTGGGTATCTGCACCTGCGGAACGCGACCCGCCAGCAATCTGCGGACCTTGATCGCGCAGCTGATAAGCCAGGTGGTACACGACATGTGCCGATCAGGCGAATGGCCTTCGACACGCTTACTGCCTGCTACCTGAACAAGAGTTTCATCTTCGCTTCGACAACAACAATAAAGAGGCTAGACATGAACCAACCTCCACTCCCTGCGGGCGTGATGCCCGACCACGCATTGAAATCAGCCTACCGTAAGACGGCCTGGCGAATTATCCCGTTGTTGATCGTCTGTTATCTGGTCGCTTATCTGGACCGGGTCAACGTCGGTTTCGCCAAGTTGCAGATGCTCGACGATCTGAAATTCAGTGACGCCGTTTATGGCTTGGGCGCGGGTATTTTTTTCGTCGGTTACCTGATGTTCGAAATCCCCAGCAACATCGCCCTGCACCGCTTTGGCGCTCGCCGCTGGATCGCTCGCATCATGGTGACCTGGGGGCTTTTGTCGGCAGCGATGATGTTCATCGAGACGCCACTGGCCTTCTACTCGCTGCGTTTGCTGATCGGTATTGCCGAGGCGGGATTCTTTCCCGGCATCATCTTCTATCTCACCACCTGGTTCCCCAGCCATCGACGCGGGGTGATGACGGCGATGTTCATTACCGCCCTGCCCGTCTCGAGCATGCTCGGCGCGCTTATCTCGGGTTTTATCCTGCAAAACCTCAATGGCGTAGCGGGTTACGCTGGCTGGCAGTGGCTGTTTGTCATTGAAGGGCTGCCTGCAGTAGCGCTGGGGGCAGCGGTATTTTTCCTGCTGCGCGACAGAATCGCTGATGCTCATTGGCTGTCGCCTGAAGAGCGCCAGGGCATGCAGGCGGCCATCGATCGTGAGGCTTCGCAGAAACAAAGCCATCGCCTACGCGACGGCTTGGTCAATCCGCAGATCTGGCTGCTCGGCGCCGTGTATTTCTGCCTGGTGCTGGGCCAGTACGTGATCAGCTTCTGGCTTCCGACCATCATCCGTAACAGTGGCGTGCAGCAACCGGCGGTTATCGGTGTGCTCAGTGCCATCCCCTATGCGGCAGCTGCAATTACTATGGTGCTGGTAGGACGTAGTTCCGACCGGCGTGGGGAGTACCGCTGGCATTTGGCAATTTGCGCCTGCATCGGCGCACTGGGCATAGCCTTCGGTACCTATTTCGGCGACAACCTGTTGCTCGGCATGATTGGCCTGACCATAGGCACGGCCGCGATGGTCAGCAGCCTTCCGGTTTTCTGGGGCATGCCCAGCGCAGTGGTTGGCGGTGCAGCCGCCGCGACGGGCGTCGCGCTGATCAACTCACTGGGCAATATTGCCGGTTTCTTCAGCACGATTGTCGTGGGTTGGTTGACTCAAGTGACCGGCAATACCCATGCGGCGATGTACATCATGGCTTCGATACTGGTCATGGGTGGTGTACTCGGCTTGCTCGTTTACCGCCTGCGCCCGACGCCTGTCGCCCAGACAGTTTAAAAAGCTGACAGAACTTCCCAGTCAATTTTAAAGCACATGCGCTGAGGCCCCAGTACGCCCTGATGAAACTGTCAGGGCCAGGCTGAACTCGCCTCGAAAAACCTGCGCGCCTACAAAACAACAATTAAAAAAACAACAGGAGCACATAACAATGACAAAAACCTCCCCTGTAAATCCTTTAATGCTGTCCGCCATTGGTTGCTTGTTGGCCGGCCCGGGCACTGCTTTCGCTGACTTCCTGGCGGACAGCCAGGGAAACCTGAACGTGCGCAATTTCTACTTCAACAACGACTATAGAAATCAGCCGGGTCCTCAAGGCCAAAGCAAAATACGCGAGTGGGGCAATGGCTTCATGCTGGATCTCAAGTCAGGCTACACCGAGGGCACATTAGGCTTCGGGCTTGATGCACTCGGTACCCTGGGCGTACGCCTGGACGGAGGGGCAGGCAATCATCGGGGCAGCTCCATGTTTCCCGATGACAGTGATGGGAATGCTGTTCATGAGTTCAGCCGGCTTGGTGTCACCGCCAAGGTCAAATTATCAAAGACCGAACTCAAGGTCGGAACGCTGCTACCCAAACTGCCGATCCTGGTAGCGAACGACGGTCGACTGCTCCCGCAATTGTTTGAAGGCGCAATGTTGACCTCCAAACCCCTGGACAGCTTGACTCTGGTTGGCGGGCGCATCAACGAAGCCACCGGGCGAGCTTCGACTAACCGTTCGGGGCTGGCCGTTGCTGGAGGGCGGCGTGAAAGCAACAATTTCTCCTTCGCCGGAGCAGACTATCAATTGAGCAAACCGCTTCTTCTACAGTATTACCATGCCAAACTCGAAAATTATTACGACCAAGACTTTCTTGGCTTGGTACACACGTTTCCCATTGCCGAAGGGCAAACATTCAAAACCGATTTGCGCTACTTCCGAACCCGGGCGGAGGGTAAAAACGATACTGCCCAAGGACGCGCTGCCGGTTACACACTCAGCGGCTTTGGCGAGACCCCGGGCCGAATAGACAATGATACCTGGGCGGCGATATTCACTTACAACGTGGGCGGCCATTCGCTCACAGGTGGTTATCAGAGGGTGTCTTCCGGCAGCAACTTTACCCAATTGAACCAGGCCAGCACTGGCGAAGGTGCCGCCGGCTCCAGTACTTATCTGCCTACGGACAGATTCGTCTCGAGCTTCCTGCGGGCGGGCGAAGATACCGTGTTCGGCATGTATTCCTACAACTTCGTTGCTTCCGGATTCCCCGGCCTGACAGCGTCCATGGGCTACTAC
>NZ_JBFULH010000425.1:0-3592 GCF_056400445.1 Pseudomonas sp. P5_B2
GCTCGTGAGCAGCAGGGGATGGTCGAGGCGCGGATTCGTGACATCGAAGGCCGGATTCAGAATCAGGTCATCATCGACGTCACTACCATTCCTCACACCGGCAAAGTGATTTTCGGCACCACCGTTGAAATCGCCAACGTCGAGACCGATGAGCGCGTCACTTACCACATCGTGGGTGAGGACGAGGCTGATTTCAAACTCGGCAAGATTTCCGTCGGTTCGCCACTGGCCCGCGCCTTGATTGCCAAGGAAGAGGGTGATGTGGTTTCCGTGAAAACGCCGGGTGGCGTGATCGAGTACGAGATTGTCGAAGTCCGCCACATCTAAAGGCATGCGCCCGCTACGTGCGGGCGCCATGGTTTGGCAGCTGGCCCAGATGTTGTGGGTCGGCGGTCTGTGGCTGTTACACATTGGTCTGGTGCCGGCGTTGGGTCGAGTAGGTCTGGCGCCGCTGCTGATCGACGAAATTGCAGGCATGCTGAATGCGCTGATGGTGGGATTTGCCGCAGCGTGCGTAATTTTTCAGGCTTTGGTGCTGGTACAGGCCGAGGGCCTTGCCAGTCTATGGCGCGATATTCGCGGGCAACTGCTGATGATGGCGCTGTATGCGTGTGCGATGTTTTTCGCAGTGCGCTTCGGTTGGCCAGATGCGGTACGTTGGCAGATGTTCAGCTATCTGGTCTTGGGGTTTTCTGGGCTGGTGCTGGTGTTGCAACCGGTGCCGGGAGGGAGCGGCAGGGTGCGCGAAGCACACCCTTGACCCTTGTCATCACTTGAAGCGATGGACGTTCGACAGCTGCTTGTTGACGCTGAAGTTCTTGCGGTAAATCAGTGCCATCTTGCCGATGACCTGAACCAGATCCGCTTTGCCGACCTTGCAGAGCTCTGCAATGGACGCCAGGCGCGATTCGCGATCGAGGATATTGAGCTTGATTTTAATCAGCTCGTGATCCGCCAGAGCGCGTTCAAGTTCGGCTAATACACCTTCAGTCAAACCGTTGTCAGCCACAATCAAAACTGGTTTCAGATGGTGGCCAATGGATTTGTACTGTTTCTTCTGCTCTTGAGTGAGCGGCATAATCTGACCCTTTCGTCTGGATTCTGTAAAATGGCGGCCATTTTACCCGAGGGCTCGTGGATCCGCCCAACTAATCACGACCCTTATCATCGAGGTGCCCAATGGCGCGTTCCAAGACAAGCCTTGGTTGGCTGAAAAGACATGTCAACGATCCCTATGTGAAGCAGGCGCAGAAGGATGGCTACCGCTCGCGTGCGAGTTACAAACTTCTGGAGGTCCAGGAGAAATACAAGCTGATCCGTCCCGGCATGACCGTTGTCGACCTGGGTGCGGCGCCCGGGGGTTGGTCGCAAGTGACTAGCCGTCTGATCGGTGGTGAGGGGCGTCTGATCGCCTCGGACATTCTGGAAATGGACAGCATTCCGGACGTGACTTTCATCCAGGGTGACTTCACCGAGGATAAAGTGCTCGCGCAGATCCTTGAAGCCGTGGGTAATTCGCAGGTGGACCTTGTGATTTCCGATATGGCCCCCAATATGAGTGGTACGCCTGAAGTGGACATGCCAAAAGCCATGTTTCTTTGCGAGCTGGCGCTTGATTTGGCGGAACGGATACTCAAGCCGGGTGGTAATTTCGTGATCAAGATTTTTCAGGGCGAAGGGTTTGATGTTTACCTGAAGGATGCTCGTCGGAAATTCGACAAAATCCAGATGATCAAGCCAGATTCTTCTCGTGGCAGTTCCCGCGAGCAATACATGCTGGCTTGGGGTTACCTCGGGCGTAGTGAGTAAAACGAGGTTTTTTGGCGGGGCGATAGGTTTTTCATATTTCGCCCCGTGAGCATTTGCGAATATTGTGTAGAAAGTGTTTCACAAAGGGTTACAGACGGCGCCTGCCAGAGCCGTAGGTAATGTAGTAAGTTAGGCCGGTGAATATCATGCGAAGCGCGCGCCATTAGCGGAGCTTGCTTCAGAGGGTAGTTAATTGAACGATATGGCAAAGAATCTGATCCTGTGGTTGATCATCGCGGCTGTCCTGGTGACAGTGATGAACAACTTCTCCAGCCCTAACGAGCCGCAGACCCTCAACTATTCCGACTTCATCCAGCAGGTCAAGGATGGCAAGGTCGAGCGCGTAGCGGTTGACGGCTACGTGATAACCGGTAAACGCACCGATGGCGACAGCTTCAAGACCATTCGTCCGGCGATCCAGGACAACGGTCTGATCGGCGACCTCGTGGACAACCACGTCGTGGTCGAAGGCAAGCAGCCTGAACAGCAAAGCATCTGGACTCAACTCCTGGTCGCAAGCTTCCCGATCCTGGTGATCATCGCCGTGTTCATGTTCTTCATGCGGCAGATGCAGGGTGGAGCAGGCGGTAAGGGTGGGCCAATGAGCTTCGGCAAGAGCAAGGCGCGTCTGCTCTCCGAAGATCAGGTGAAAACAACCTTGGGTGACGTTGCCGGTTGCGATGAAGCCAAGGAAGAAGTCGGCGAGTTGGTCGAGTTCCTCCGGGATCCGGGCAAATTCCAGCGCCTGGGCGGTCGTATTCCTCGCGGCGTGCTGATGGTCGGTCCTCCGGGTACCGGTAAAACCTTGCTGGCCAAGGCGATTGCCGGCGAAGCGAAAGTGCCGTTCTTCACCATCTCCGGTTCTGACTTCGTTGAAATGTTTGTCGGTGTCGGTGCCAGCCGTGTTCGGGACATGTTCGAACAGGCCAAGAAGCACGCGCCCTGCATCATCTTCATCGATGAAATCGACGCCGTTGGTCGCCACCGTGGCGCCGGTATGGGCGGCGGTCACGATGAGCGCGAGCAGACTCTCAACCAGTTGCTGGTAGAGATGGACGGCTTCGAAATGAATGACGGCATCATCGTCATTGCTGCTACCAACCGTCCGGACGTATTGGACCCGGCGTTGTTGCGTCCAGGCCGTTTCGACCGTCAGGTTGTGGTGGGTCTGCCAGACATTCGTGGTCGCGAACAGATTCTGAAGGTTCACATGCGCAAAGTGCCAATGGGTGACGACGTCGCTCCGGCGGTAATCGCTCGCGGTACACCTGGTTTCTCCGGTGCTGACCTGGCTAACCTGGTGAACGAGGCTTCCTTGTTCGCAGCCCGTGCCGGCAAGCGCATCGTTGAAATGAAAGAGTTCGAACTGGCGAAAGACAAGATCATGATGGGCGCCGAGCGCAAATCCATGGTCATGTCCGAGAAAGAAAAGCAGAACACCGCTTATCACGAAGCAGGCCACGCTATCGTTGGTCGCGTCGTGCCTGAGCATGACCCGGTCTACAAGGTCTCTATCATCCCGCGCGGTCGTGCGCTGGGTGTGACCATGTTCCTGCCGGAAGAAGATCGTTACAGCCTGTCCAAGCGTGCGTTGATCAGCCAGATCTGCTCGCTCTACGGCGGCCGTATTGCTGAAGAAATGACTCTGGGCTTCGATGGCGTCACTACAGGGGCGTCCAACGACATCATGCGTGCCAGCCAGATTGCACGGAACATGGTGACCAAGTGGGGCTTGTCGGAAAAACTCGGTCCGTTGATGTACGCCGAAGAAGAGGGTGAAGTG
>NZ_JBFULH010000426.1:0-3580 GCF_056400445.1 Pseudomonas sp. P5_B2
GCTGTGTGGTGGCGCGTATAATACTGATTTTTAAGGACTATTCAACACCTAATTTGAAATAAATCAAAAATAAGGTGTTGGGTCACTGATTCCGGCCGCCGCGAAGCCTTCTGCACGCAGTCTGCAGCTGTCGCATTTGCCGCAAGCACGGCCCTGATCGTCTGCTTGATAGCAGGAAACCGTCAACCCGTAATTGACGCCAAGCTTCACGCCCGCCTCGACGATCTGCGCTTTGCTCAGGTTCTGCAGAGGCGCCTGGATACGGAAGCCATTGCCCTCTACACCAGCCTTGGTGGCCAGATTGGCCATGCGCTCGAAGGACTCGATGAACTCGGGACGGCAGTCCGGGTACCCGGAGTAATCCACCGCGTTGACACCAATAAAGATGTCACGCGCACCGAGCACTTCGGCCCAGCCCAACGCCAGTGACAGGAACACCGTATTGCGCGCCGGCACGTAAGTCACTGGAATGCCCTCCCCCAGCTCCTCCGGGATGTCGATGCTGCTGTCAGTCAGCGCAGAACCGCCCATACCGTTCAGGTTCAACCCGATCACCTTGTGCTCGACCACACCCAGGTCACGGGCAACGCGTGCAGCGGCGTGCAGCTCTGCTTGAGAGCGCTGACCGTAGTCGAAGCTCATGGTGTAGCAGCTGTAGCCTTCGGCACGAGCCATGGCCACGACGGTCGCCGAATCCAGGCCGCCGGAGAGCAGGATGACCGCACGTTTTTCAGCTGTGTTCAGTTGTTCCGTCATTTCAGCGCCCCGGCTCGTCATTCCAAAGATATTTATGCAGCTGCAATTGCAGACGCACTGGCAGGTTGTCCGCCACCACCCAATCCGCCAGGTCCCGAGCATTCAGGTCATGGTGACTTGGCGAGAACAGGACTTCGCCGGCGCGCCGATCAAGACCGTACTGGATCAGCTTGGACACGGCCCAGTCGTAGTCTTCCCGCGAACAGATGACAAACTTCACCTGATCGTTGGGTGTGAGCAGCTCGATATTTTCGTAGCGATTGCGGTGTGCTTCCTTAGAACCCGGGGTTTTCAGGTCGACAACGCGACTGACCCGAGAATCTACTGCCGAGATGTCAAGCGAACCACTGGTTTCCAGTGACACTTCGTAACCGGCGTCGCACAACTGCTTGAGCAATGGGATGGCATTAGGCTGGGCCAACGGTTCGCCACCGGTGACACATACATAACGCGGGCGGAAACCGGCCACTTGCTCGAGGATGTCGTCGAGCGGGCGAATGGTGCCGCCAGTGAACGCGTAGGCGCTGTCGCAATATTGGCAACGCAATGGGCAACCGGTCAGGCGCACAAATACTGTGGGCAGCCCGGCAGTCCGCGTTTCACCCTGCAACGAGTAAAAAACTTCGGTAATTCTCAATGTGTCTTGCATAGTCGCCACGGGCATAACAGCTAAACAGGCTGTCCGCCTCCGTCAGGCACTTCAAGGAACCCCGCCACCGCGCAGATCCCGAAAAGCGTGTTTCATAAAAAGGGGGTGAATTCTAACGAAAAAACCCGCGGCAAGCGCGGGTTTCTTCAAAACAGGCCTGGCAGGCTTACATGCGCTGCAAGTCTCGCTGGGCCAATTGAGCGGCGGAAGTGCCCGGGTATTGCGACACAACCTGCTGCAGAATGCCTTTGACCTTGTCGGTATGACCGAGGCGGCGCTCTACGTCAGCCAGCTTGTACAACGAATCAGGCACTTTTGGGTGCTTGGGATACAACTGCGAAACCTTGGCAAACGCCTGACCCGCACCTTGCAGGTCACCTTTGGCCAGGTTCACTTCGCCCAACCAGTACTGAGCGTTGCCCGCGTATTGGCTGTTCGGGTATTTGCGCAGGAATGCAGCAAAAGCCTGGCTGGCCTTGTCAAAATCCTTGGCTTTGATCAGGTCGAAGGCTGCGTCGTAATACAGCTTTTCCTTCGCCGGATCAGCCGGTTCGCTACCTGCGGCAGGTGCATGAGCGGCAGCCGCTCCTGCACTTGCGCCAGCAGCTGCACCGGGGGCGTTCAAATCACCACCGGTGGAAGAATTTTCAGGAGTCGCGGCAGGTGCAACGCCGGTTCCTATGCGCCGATCAAGATCCTGATATCGCTCCAGGTTCTCTTGCTTCATGCGCGCTACATCATTTTGCAGAACTTCGATCACACCCTGTTGGCGTGAGATCTGCTCCTGCATGGATTGCAGTTGGTTGAACAGCTCACCCTGTGCCGAGACAGGGGTCGCAACCCCTCCCCCGGCATAGGCGCCGTTCGTACCGTAACCCGCAGGCGGATAACTACTCCCGCTATTGTTATAACCGGAGTTGTTATCGACCACAGGAACCGCAGCCCACRCCGCAAGCGGCGCGAGACTGAGAGCCAAGACAGTTACAGCACGACGGCACGTTCGCATGWCGAATTACTTACGCAGTTCGACGCGACGGTTTTGAGCCCAGGACTGCTCGTCGTTGCCGGTAGCAACTGGACGCTCTTCGCCGTAGGAAACCAGTTCCAGCTGAGCTGGGGAAACACCTTGCAGTACCAGGTAGCGTTGAACGGCTTTCGCACGACGCTCGCCCAGTGCCATGTTGTACTCACGAGTACCACGTTCGTCGGTGTTGCCTTCCAGAACAACGCGAGCGCCGTTTGCTTTCAGGTCTTTTGCGTGAACATCCAGAGCGCGCATGGCTTCTGGCTTCAGGTCCGAACTGTCGTATTCGAAGTAGAAGATGGTGATTGCGCGCAGAGCAGCTTCTTCGCTCAGGGAACCATCAACGGCACCAGTGTTTGCGCCGTAACCAGCGTTTGGATCTACTGCGCCTTCACCGGCATTGTCGCCGCCTTTGGACGAGCAACCTACAGCTACAGCCATGGCGAGAGCCAGCGCAGCAAATTTACCAAACTTCAGCATTTCCATCGTGAAACTCCTAATGAACCCCAATGTGTTAAGTACAACGTGTAGCGCCGCGTCAGTTCAGGTAAGGGGACCAGGAAGGTTCTCTGACTTCGCCTTGAGCGGTAGGAAGCGGGAGCCTTACGCGTCCATTAATGGACACGAGCATCAAGACTCCCCGGCCCTGCTGGCGGGTGGCGTAGATTACCATGGTGCCGTTAGGCGCGACAGTAGGCGACTCGTCCAGAGTGCTATCAGTGAGGATCTTTACACTACCGCGTTGCAAATCCTGGGCCGCCACCTTGAAATTGGTGAAGCCGTCCTGGCGGTGAATCATCACCAGGGTCTTTTCATCAGCTGAAAGCTTCGGGTTGGCGTTGTAGTTACCGACGAAGGTCACACGTTCCGCACCACCGCCACTGACGCTGGTTTTGTAGATCTGAGGCTTGCCGCCACGATCGGAGGTGAAGTAGATGGTCGAACCATCCTTACCCCAGAACGGTTCGGTGTTGATGCCGGGACCGTTAGTGACGCGAGTGATCTGACGCGAGCCCAGGTTCATCACGTAGATGTCCGGATTGCCGTCTTTGGACAATACGAAGGCCAGGCGATTGCCATCCGGCGACCAGGCTGGCGCGCCGTTCAGGCCTTCGAAGTTAGTGATCTGCTCGCGGCGACCGGTGTCGATG
>NZ_JBFULH010000427.1:0-3580 GCF_056400445.1 Pseudomonas sp. P5_B2
TGACGTCTACGAGGTGACAGATGCCGGCGATGTCGTGATTGAGGGTGTCGGAGGGGGKASWGACAGCGTCTGGACTTACCTGAACAGCTACACCTTGGGCGCAAACATCGAGGGATTGATCTATGGCGGTACTGGCAACTTCACCGGGTTCGGCAATCAGCTGGATAACGTGATGCTGGGGGGAGCCGGAAATGACCTCATCACCGGTGGGTTCGGTAACGACCTGATGAACGGCGGCTTCGCCGGCAACGATACGTTCGTGTTTGCTGCCGCGGGTTTCGGCAACGATACGATCCTGAACTTCGGAGCCAATCCGGGCGGCGCGCATGACTTGATCGATATCACTGGGTTGGGGATCAGCAGCGCGACGTTCGCTGCCAACGTCACCATAACGGCTGACGGGGCGGACACGGTGGTTGCGATCGGGGCGGACACCATCCACCTTGTTGGTGTCAGCAGTGCGACCGTTGATCAGGCGGACTTCAATCTGGTGGGATAAGGAGGCCTTCTCGACAAAGTTGAGCTGAAAGTAATTGAGGTGTGTGGCGGTTGCCACACACCTTTTTTTGCGCCCGGAAGGCCAGCCGCYGCACCGGGATGTGCGAAGTGGAAAGCCAGGATTACGCACTGTAAAGAAAACCTGACAAAATCCACGGATTAACCCCGTAAATTCGCCATTCCCAGGATGCTGTAAGAAAACGCTTACGCATCAGCGCTTTACTTCCTCCTTTCAACCCTTCGGCCCGCTTGTTTCATCGCTCCACGCAGGGTGTTATGCGCGCCATGCCTGTCGTGCAGGTGCATAACAAAAAGGAGGCGCAATGAACGCCGCAATCCATATCCATCTCTCTGCTAGAGGCGGTATACCTGCCTTTCCCGTCGATGATCCGCAAGGATCTGACCCAATTTTTGCAGCCGCCCGAGACGCTCGGGGTGGACACAGGCAATCCCGGCTTACAACACGCTGATCCAGCGGGTCTGGCAGCAGGGGGTTACAGGTGTACAATGCGCCGCGTTTTAACTGTGACCTCCTGCGCATCAGCGCAAACCTCAAGGCTATCCGCCTTGTTCACTCCGCCAACGCCACAAGCGTGTCGGGTTCGATTTCGTCACAGATAAAAACAAACAGGTGACGCATGAACGTTGTAAATACGCAGAACGTGAGACCTTTTTCATGAGTGGACAAACCTCGCAGTCAGGCGAGCTCAAGCGCGGCCTGAAAAATCGCCACATTCAATTGATTGCCCTCGGTGGTGCGATCGGTACCGGCTTGTTCCTCGGCTCGGCCGGGGTACTGAAATCCGCCGGACCGTCGATGATCCTCGGCTACGCCATCTGCGGCTTCATTGCGTTCATGATCATGCGCCAGCTCGGCGAAATGATCGTTGAAGAGCCGGTCGCCGGTTCCTTCAGCCACTTCGCGCACAAATACTGGGGCGGTTTTGCCGGCTTCCTGTCGGGCTGGAACTGCTGGATCCTGTACATCCTGGTGGGCATGTCGGAGCTGACCGCGGTCGGCAAATACATCCACTACTGGGCACCGGACATTCCGACCTGGGTCTCGGCAGCCGGATTCTTCGTGCTGATCAATCTGATCAACCTGGCCAACGTCAAAGTCTTTGGCGAGGCCGAGTTCTGGTTCGCGATCATCAAGGTCGTTGCCATTGTGGGCATGATTGCCTTGGGCAGCTACCTGCTGGTCAGTGGCAATGGCGGCCCGCAAGCGGCGGTCAGCAACCTGTGGTCCCATGGTGGTTTCTTCCCGAACGGCGTCAGCGGTCTGGTGATGGCCATGGCGATCATCATGTTCTCCTTCGGTGGCCTGGAAATGCTCGGTTTCACCGCTGCTGAAGCCGACAAGCCGAGAACCGTGATCCCGAAAGCCATCAACCAGGTGATCTACCGGATCCTGATTTTCTACATCGGCGCGCTGGTCATTTTGCTGTCGCTGACGCCATGGGACAGCCTGTTGGCGACCCTGAACGCGTCGGGTGACTCCTACAGCGGCAGCCCGTTCGTGCAAGTGTTCTCAATGCTTGGCAGCAACACCGCCGCACACATCCTCAACTTCGTGGTGTTGACCGCGGCGTTGTCGGTGTACAACAGCGGTACCTACTGCAATAGCCGTATGTTGCTAGGCATGGCCGAGCAAGGCGATGCGCCGAAGGCGTTGTCGAAGATCGACAAGCGTGGCGTCCCGGTGCGTTCGATCCTGGCTTCGGCGGCGGTAACGCTGATCGCGGTGTTGCTCAACTACCTGATCCCGCAAAACGCGCTGGAACTGTTGATGTCGCTGGTGGTTGCAACCCTGGTGATCAACTGGGCGATGATCAGTTTCTCGCACTTCAAGTTCCGCCAGCACATGAACAAGACCAAGCAAACGCCGCTGTTCAAGGCGCTGTGGTACCCGTACGGGAACTACGTCTGCCTCGCGTTCGTGGTGTTCATCCTGGGCGTGATGCTGCTGATTCCGGGGATCCAGATCTCGGTGTACGCGATTCCGGTGTGGGTCGTGTTCATGTGGGTCTGCTACGGCATCAAGAACAAACGCAGCGCCCAACACGCGTTGCACGCAGCAGGCTCCAGCGCGAAGTAAGCGCAAAGCGCAGAAACAACAAACCCGGCCAATGTGCCGGGTTTTTTGTTCTTGTTGCGTTAACTTTAGATTGCGCTGTAATCCCGTTCCTACATAAGCATTCATCGTTTACTACAGTGATTTCTGAAATTTCCAAAAGGTTGGCTGATGCTAGTTAATTCAGAAGCTGCCTACACCCTGCCTAATGCTTTTTTTGCCATAGTCTGCCGCTTTGAATACATCAAGGATTAGTGCTAATGGCCAGTCACAGTTATATGAGTATTACCGGTAAGCGACAAGGACTTATTTCTGCCGGCTGCTCAGGCCAAAGCTCGCTTGGTAACAAGTGCCAGTTTGCGCATCAGGACGAAATCATGGTGCTGGCTTATTCGCACGATATGGTCACCGGTAATGATGGCAGCATTGCAGGTGGCCGCGGCCAACACAGGCCAATTATGATTACCAAGTCTATCGATAAGTCATCGCCTCTATTGGCCAGTGCACTGCATGAACGTGAAGAGGTCGAATGCATTATCAATCTCTACCGCACCGCCTCGGCTGGGGGGCAAGAACGATACTATTCAATTCATCTTACAGGTGCGCGTATCGCGCATATCAGCCAGCAAGTTCCCCACGCTATTCGTATGAACGATGCAGAGCCACAAGAGTTGGTGTCTATTCGGTATAGAGAGATTGCCTGGGCGCATGTTCCAGGGGCAACAAGTGCTTACAGCACTTGGGGGAATGAAGATGAATGAAGACGCCTGTGATATCCATGACGTGACGAATGCGGCCTCTGACTTGGTGGCGGTTGGATGCAGCATCGGCATGGCGCATTTTTCTGATGGTATTACGCGGCTTCGCTTTTTAGATATGATCCTATTAGTAATGTGCCGGCTTATCAGCAATCGGGTACTCTGGCTTTGTTTTTCGAGGGTTTGGTTGATTCTATGACTTTAAGTTCAATGGTTAAGGAGTCGTCGATGGGGCGTGGCGATTGATACC
>NZ_JBFULH010000428.1:0-3579 GCF_056400445.1 Pseudomonas sp. P5_B2
CGATATTGGCGATATTGGCCGAACTGATAAAGCCCATCAGCTCATTGTCGACGCCATCGCCGATGGTCCAGGGGCCAAAACCTTCGCCCATGTCCGAGTTGAAATCTACTGCCTGCATGACGGTTGCTCCCGACGCTTGTGACTTCATACAGGCCAAATTAGATTCCCGCCCTCCCCTTGGGAAGATCTATTATCAGATAGGGTATCTTCTGAAAAACAGATACATCATTGTCCGGAGTGTTCATGTCACTGACCCTGCGCCAAGTCCGCTATTTCGTCGCCACCGCCGAAATAGGGCAAATCTCTCAAGCTGCGCTTCACTTGAATATTTCTCAGTCGGCAGTGACCACGGCGATCAAAGAGCTGGAAGGCATCATCGGCACTTTGTTGTTCCAACGTTCGGCGCAGGGCATGAGCCTGACCGATGCAGGACGACACTTTTTGAATCGGGCCTACGTGATTTTGCGCAGCGTCGATGACGCGTTGAACAGCCCGTTGCCGGACATCCGCGCCAGCGGCGTTTTGAGGTTGGCGGCGAGCTACACGGTGATCGGTTATTTCCTGCCGCACCATTTGCAGCGGCTGGAACACTGGCATCCGGACGTGACCATCGAAGTCCACGAACAAGAGCGGCAAGCCATTGAACAAGGCCTGCTGGAAGGTCGCTTTGATATGGCCGTGGTACTTACCGCCAACCTCACGCACCCGGACATCGTGTCTGAGATTCTCTTCAACTCTGAACGTCGGTTATGGCTACCCAGCCACCATCCACTGTGCGAACGCTCGTCAGTCAGCCTCGCCGACGTCGCGAAAGAGCCCTACATCCTGCTGACCGTCGACGAAGCTGAACAAAGCGCCAAGCGGTACTGGGAACATGCGCATCAGCAGCCCAACGTACGGGTGCGCACCAGTTCCGTGGAAGCGGTGCGCAGCATGGTTGCCAATGGCAGCGGCGTGGCGATCCTTTCGGACCTGGTGCACCGCCCATGGTCGCTGGAAGGCAAGCGCATCGAGACAGTGTCGATCACCGATAAGGTGACGCCGATGAGCGTCGGCTTGGCGTGGCACCGCGAACGGGAATTCAGCCCGGCGATGCAGGCTTTTCGAAACTACTTCCACGACGCATTCTTGGCACCCCAGCAACATTCCGCTCGACGATGAAAGCAACGAAAGCGATGGACAAAAAACCCGCCAGCGTGACCTCGTAAACGGACATTTTTCGGCGGTTGAAGAAGTAGCGGTAAACTGTCCAGCACGGCTCTATTTGGGCCTGTCGCGAGAGGCAAAAAACGACCCGAAGCTGATGTTCGTGATCGAAAAAAATCTCGGACACAGCCTACGTTTATACCAAGGCATATAAATCCGCCCCTTCTTCCTTTGGTCTCTTTTTTTGTCACCAGAGTTCAGGTGCCACGTGCCCACCGACCACCCAGATAGGATTAGGCAATACTCAAATCCAATCCGGCATCGTCCCCCATCACTCCAAACCCTAGCATGGCCTTACCTTATATCTTCAGGAAAGCGCCCCATGTGTGCAGAAAAAACCCTCTTTATCACCGGCGTCAGCAGTGGCTTTGGCCGGGCCCTGGCTAAGGAAGCTCTCGCCCAGGGGCATCGAGTGATTGGCACTGTTCGCAGCGAATCCTCTCTGGCAACCTTCGAGGCGCTCTCGCCTGAGCGGGCCCATGGCGTGGTGCTGGACGTTACCCACTTCAATGCCATCGACGCGGTGGTCGCCGCTGTTGAGGCCCAGCACGGCCCGGTGGATGTGCTGGTAAACAACGCGGGTTATGGCCACGAGGGGATTTTCGAGGAGTCGTCGTTGGAGGAAATGCGCCGCCAGTTCGACGTAAATGTATTTGGTGCAGTGGCGATGACCAAGGCGTTTGTGCCGTATTTTCGCCAGCGGCGGGTAGGGCATATCCTCAATATCACTTCCATGGGCGGCTATATCACCATGCCAGGCATTGCGTATTACTGCGGTAGCAAATTTGCGCTGGAGGGCATCTCTGACACGTTGAGCAAGGAGCTTGCACCCTTCAATATATTTGTCACGGCCGTGGCACCAGGGTCGTTTCGCACAGACTGGGCGGGCCGTTCGATGCAGCGTACGCCGCGCAGTATCAGTGACTACGATGCGAGCTTCGATCCGGTGCGCAAAGCCCGTGAGGAAAAAAGCGGCCATCAACTGGGCGACCCGCAGAAAGCCGCACGCGCCATGCTGTCGATTATCGCCAGCCCCACCCCACCGGCTCACCTGCTGCTGGGCAGCGACGCCCTGGCCCTGGTGCGTGACAAGCTGCACCGGACGGCGGAGAGTATTAAGCAATGGGAGACGCTTAGCTGTTCTACCGATGGCTGAGCAAAAAATGTGGAGAGTGTGCAGTCGATGCCCAAACCTAAGGACTCGAACACAGCGCGTATGGTGCAGTTGATGGGCCAGCTTGCGCCGCTGGAGGGTTATAACCTGAGCCCGCTGGATGATGTGCGTTTTTTGCGTTCCAACCGACCGTTGACGCGCACGCCAGTTTTGTATGAACCGGGCATCGTCATCCTCTGTCAGGGGCGCAAACGCGGCTATCTGGGTGATGAAGTTTACGTCTATGACACCCAGCATTATCTGGTGGTGTCGGTGCCGGTGCCCTTTACGATGGAGACCGAGGCTAGCGAGGCGCAGCCAATGCTCGCGGTGTACCTGCGTCTGGATTTCACTCTGGCCGGCGAGCTGATTCAACAGGTGGATGAGATTTGGAACTTCAGCGCGGCTCAGCCTATGGGCGTGTACGCCTCGCCTATGGACGAACAGCTGCGCCAGTCGACCCTGCGTTTTCTGGAAGTCATGGGCGACCGAACCGACGCGCTAATTCTCGGCCCGGCGATGCTGCGCGAACTCTACTACCGCATCCTCACCGGCGAACAAGGCGGTACTCTACGCGCGGCCATCGCCCAGCAGGGCCAGTTCGGCAAGGTGACGCGCGCCATTCACAAAATTCACAACTGTTACCAGGAGCATCTGGACGTAGAAGCCCTGGCAAAGGAAGCACAGATGAGCGTGCCCAACTTTCATCTGCATTTTCGCAAGGTGACCGATACTTCGCCTATGCAGTACCTCAAGTCGACACGGTTGCATCAAGCGCGATTACTAATGCTGCGTAACGACCTGACAGCAGCCAAATCGGCATTTCTGGTGGGCTATGAAAGTGCTTCGCAATTTAGCCGCGACTTCAAGCGCCTCTTCGGCCGCACACCGATAGCGGAGGTGGCGTGGATGAAACGAACCTATGCTTTGCCGGCACCGACCACCCCGTCGCCCTTCGTGTCATCACACTGATCTTCAAACAGTCTTGTCTTGCCCGGCACCTGTAGGTTTCGATCAGAATACGCGCGGCGGAAACGCCGAGTTGTTTCAGTCTGCGGAGAAAGAGGACTGGAGAAAGTGGAGAAAGAGTGGAGAAAGGGGACAGATTTATTTCCCTTACTCGGAACGTCCGCTTTTGGTCCAGGCTGTGTGAAAACGCACTGAGTACGTCAAAAACTGAGAGTTGCGTGCGTTACCTGCGAAATCGGCAGGCGAAAGCG
>NZ_JBFULH010000429.1:0-3576 GCF_056400445.1 Pseudomonas sp. P5_B2
GCTGACCCCAGTGATTGCCGCGCGCAGGATCAAGGTTTTGGAACCGGCCGGAACGGCTGCCGGGTTGCTGACTACCTGGTATTTCGTGCCCAGAGTGGCCCGGGCTTTGGTGGTCATGTAGTTCTGAATATCGGCCAGCGTCTGCTGATTGACCCGTTCATTGGGTTTCGGCGCCGGGTAGAACTCCAGCTTGTTGAACACCACGGTGTTATAGGCATTCGGGTTCCACGATGGGCTCACCCAACGCATCGCGGTACCACCGCTAGGTGTTTCGACTTCCTTCAAGTTGTTGTAGCTAGACAGGAAACCGGAGTATTGCGTCGTCTCCGTGACTTTCGAGGTGCAACCACTCAACAGCACGCCGGTCAATGCAGCACCGATAACCAAGCTTCGGGACAGAATCATAGTGTTGTTTACTCCATGGTTTAAATTATGTTTTTTTTTTTGCTATGCATCAAAAACGCCAAGTCATATTCCCTGTCAGCGCTTGAATCCATGCGCTATCAAATTGACCGGAAATCTGATTGCCCGAAACGGTCTTGGTCTGCTGGTCTGGCATGTCACCGAGCCAGATCAGCGCCCAGCTGACGTTAACGTCGGTGTCCTTGTCAAGAGCATAGGTGGCTCCTGTCCCAAGGCGCCAGCTTTCGTTCATCGGCAAAATCACGCTGCGGTTGCTGTCCGACACGGCGCTGCTGTCGTACGCCACACCGACGTTCCATAGCCATTGCTCGGTGGCCTGGTATTGCGCACCCAGTGAGAGGTGCCAGGTGTCCTTGAAATGGGCGTCGACCGTTGTCGACTGCGCCCCGAACGCTGTCGTGTCGACTTGTACGCCGATTTCGCCGAACTCCGACCAGTCCTGCCAGTTGACCGAGGCCAACAAGGCCAGTTTCGGGTCCATTTGCTGGAACAGGCTGAGGGTGACGGTTTGCGGCACTTTGACGTCGAGGTCGGTTTGAGTGTTGTTGATTCGCTCCAGCAGTCGACCATCGCCTTTCACATCCAGCCGGTCTTCAAAGTCCAGATCGACCTGGCTGGTGTAGGTCAGGCCAATACGCGTGCCGGTCTGCGGGGCGAAGATCACCCCTACGTTGGCGCCATAGCCCCAAGTGCCATCGCGGTACTTGTACTGGCCATCCGTGCGATCAGTGAAACCGAAGGGGTTACGGTCAATGGCGGTTTGCGCCTTCAACTCGCCGTACATGGCCTTGACGCCCACGCCTACCGACCATTGCTCGTTGAAGCGGTAAGAGACACTGGGCACCATGGACAAACCGACGATGCTGGCGTTCTGCACAAAATAACGCCCTGACCAATCGTTGTCGTAATTGATGGCAAGCCCGAAGTCGCCGTAGGTGCCGAAACCGACACTCCATTGATCGTCCAGCTCATGGGTGACAAAGAAGCTGCCGCCGGGAATCGGATCGAGGGCGTTGCCACTGCCGCTGCCAGGGGTGTTGGTGCCGGAATCGCGATCGAAGGAAACGTCACCGTAGAGCGCTTGCAAACCGCCGGTGATTTGCGTTCCTGGCAAGTAACTCATGCCCGCCGGGTTGTAGGCGATGGTCGAGGGGCCTTGAGCGCGGGCGGCGGCACCGGCGTTGGCCAGGCCGACGTTATCCGTGCCGATTTCGTAAAGCATGATGCCGCCGGCCCAGGCTTGCTGGCAGCACAAGGCCAGGAGTGTGACGGTGGGTAGGGCAACTGTTCTTGTTAGCATGGATTGACCTCACCAAATGTCTGTTCCAAAAACGGGTGGCCTATTTGGCCACCCGTGGACTTGGTTGCTTACTTGGCCATCGCTGCGCGAGCGGCCTCGATCTTGGCCTTGACCGAGTCGAGGTTAAAACTCGCACCTTTTTGCATCGGTGGGAACTCTATCGCGGTTTCAGCCAGTTTCATCACCTGCTGCTGGACGAACACGAAGCGCCAGAACTGGAACTTGAACCAGTCGAAGTACTGTTGCGAGCCTTGTGCTGACTGATTCTCCGGCCAGCCCATACGTTCGAAAGGGTCAAGACGAAGGTTGGTCAGGATCGGCACATCCACCTCTAATTTAGCGCCCAACCAGCCGCCAGGCTGGTCAATGAAGCGGTACTTGTAATCATCAATGCGCACCGCACCCAGAACACTCTCTCCAAAGTAGAAGATTTCATGGCGGTTCGACGGACCTTTACCGGTGATCATCGGTGTCTGGTCGTAGCCGTCGAGGTGCACCTTGTAGGTGGTATCGCCCAGTTGTTTGCCTTTGAGCAGTTCCGTGGTGATGTTCGGGTTGCCTGCTGCAGCGACCAGGGTCGGGAACCAGTCCAGGCCGGAAATGATGCCGTTGCCAATTGTGTTAGGCGGCACTTTACCCGGCCACTTAATGATTGCCGGCACCCGGAAACCACCTTCCATAATGGTGCCTTTACCCATGGCAAACGGGGTGGTGCCGCCGTCCGGCCAAGTGAAGTTTTCCGCACCATTGTCGGTGGTGAAAATCACAATGGTGTTGTCATCCATGCCTTCTTTTTTCAGCTTGTCCATGACATCGCCGACGATGTCATCAAGCTGTGCCATACCGGCTTCCTGTTCCGACCAGCCGTTTTCCGAATTGCGCATGGCTTCGTACTTGTCGGACAGGTGAGTGACGATGTGCATGCGGGTCGGGTTCAGCCAGACGAAAAACGGTTTGTTGTCCTGCTTGGCCTTGTCGATAAAGGTGAAGGTCTTGTCGCGAATTTCGTCGTCGACGGTTTTCATCCGCTCTGGATAAAGCGTACCGGCGTCTTCGATTTTCTGCTTGCCGACCTTGCCCCAGCGCGGCATGACGGTAGTGTCATCGGTGGTGGTGGCCCAGCTATGGAGCATGTTGCGCGGGCCGACCTTGTCCAGCAGGTCCTTTGGATAGTTGGGGTGTGCCGGGTCTTCCATGGCATCGAGGTGATAGAGGTAACCGAAGAACTCATCGAAGCCGTGGACGGTGGGCAGGAATTCGTTCAAGTCGCCCAAGTGGTTCTTGCCGAACTGGCCGGTGGCATAGCCCATGGATTTCAGGGCTGTGGCGATTGTTACGGCTTGAGCGGGAATGCCGATGGGCGAACCGGCCTGGCCGACGGTCGTCATACCCGTACGGATCGGCAGTTCACCGGTGATGAAGTTGGCGCGTCCGGCGGTGCAACTGGCCTCGGCGTAATAATCGGTAAAGCGCATGCCCTCATTGGCGAGTTGGTCGAGATGAGGGGTGCGACCGGACATCATGCCCTGGTTGTATACACCGATGTTGGACCAGCCAATATCGTCGCCCATGATCACCAGGATGTTGGGCGGCTTATCGGCGGCATAGGTCATACCGGGGATTAACATGGCGGACATCAGCAAAGGCGTTGCGAGTACGGATATTATTTTTTTCCGATTCATAATCGAGACCCTGTGTATGGCTATAGGTACGCTTAAAAGAAGCCCTCAGGTAACTCCTGAAATACGGGATCCCCCCGCCAAGAGATTAGGTAGGTATTGTGAAATTTCCAGACGCAGTCCTCTAAAAAGAGTCCAAAGTACTCAAACTTTCAATTTGTTTAGTGTTTGAAT
>NZ_JBFULH010000430.1:0-3573 GCF_056400445.1 Pseudomonas sp. P5_B2
ACCCTGGACATGCTCGACGCTAAAGTTAAGTGCGACGAGCTGGGTGTCATCCTGATCGGCCCTAACTGCCCAGGCGTGATCACTCCAGGCGAATGCAAGATCGGCATCATGCCAGGTCACATTCACTTGCCAGGCAAGGTCGGTATCGTTTCCCGTTCCGGCACCCTGACCTACGAAGCTGTGAAGCAAACTACTGACGCCGGTTTCGGTCAGTCGACTTGCGTCGGCATCGGCGGTGACCCGATCCCGGGTTCGAACTTCATCGACATCCTGAAGCTGTTCCAGGAAGACCCGAAGACCGAAGCGATCGTAATGATCGGTGAGATCGGCGGTTCGGCTGAAGAAGAAGCGGCTGCCTACATCAAGGCACACGTGACCAAGCCGGTTGTTTCCTACATCGCTGGTGTGACTGCCCCTGCGGGCAAGCGCATGGGCCATGCTGGCGCAATCATCTCTGGCGGCAAAGGCACTGCAGACGAGAAGTTTGCTGCCCTGGAAGACGCAGGCGTTAAAACCGTGCGTTCGCTGGCAGACATCGGCAAGGCTTTGTCCGAGCTGACCGGTTGGGCGATCAAATAAGCCTCGCGCTTAGCTGACGCTTTACCAAACAAAGGCCACCTTCGGGTGGCCTTTGTCGTTTCCGGCGCTTTTGTGGTGAGGGGGCTTGTCGGAACGCCGCACCGCCCCGTTCGGCTGCGCAGCAGTCGCAAATCTGATAAACGCGATCTGTCTGATGAAGCGCGATTACCGGTTTTGGGGCCGCTTCGCGACCCAACGGGGGCAAGCCCCCTCACCACAGGGTTCTGCTTAGGTAAATTAGATATGTAAACGCGACACAGAAACGTCGTGTATCGGATAGTTCGCCCTCTAACAGTGCGTTTGTCGGGCAAATTCGTTAGGCTAGCCGCCATTTTTGCGTCTGCGACCCACAAGGTTGCTCCGCGCTAAAGGGTCAGTCCCATACGGATCGACAGCATTTCCCTCACCCCACAGGGAAATCCCTCTCTAAATTCCGATTCAGTAGTGTGGTATTTCCTTAATGAAAGTGTTGAAAGGCCAGGACATCCTGGCACTTGGTTTTATGACGTTTGCCCTGTTTGTCGGGGCTGGCAACATCATCTTCCCGCCTATCGTCGGTTTGCAGTCCGGGCCTAATGTCTGGATGGCGGCGCTGGGCTTTCTGATCACAGCGGTCGGTTTGCCGGTGATCACAGTGGTTGCGCTGGCCAAGGTCGGCGGGGCGATGGATGCCCTGAGCAGCCCGATCGGTAAAATCGCCGGTGGCTTGCTGGCTGCCGCGTGCTACCTCGCAGTCGGTCCGTTGTTCGCGACGCCACGTACCGCCACCGTCTCGTTCGAAGTCGGCCTGGCGCCGCTGACCGGCGAAAGCCCGTTGGCACTGTTCCTCTACAGTTCGGTGTACTTCCTGATCGTGTTCTTCATCTCGCTCTACCCGGGCCGGTTGCTGGATACCGTAGGACGTTTCCTCGCCCCTCTGAAGATCATCGCCCTGGCTGCGCTCGGCATCGCCGCGTTCGCGTTGCCTGCCGGTGATATCGGCGTGGCCACGCCGGAGTATGTCGCCGCACCGTTCTCCCAAGGTTTCATTAATGGTTACCTGACCATGGATACCCTGGGTGCATTGGTGTTCGGCATCGTTATCGTTAACGCGATCCGCTCTCGTGGCGTTGAATCGCCGGTGCTGATTACCCGTTACGCAATCATTGCCGGGCTGATTGCCGGCGTGGGTCTGGCCCTGGTTTACATCAGTCTGTTCCGTCTCGGTTCGGGCAGCCATGAAGTGGCCGCCGGTGCGACCAACGGCGCGGTGGTATTGCACGCTTATGTTCAACACACCTTCGGTTCGCTGGGCAGCGGTTTCCTGGCTGTGCTGATCTCGCTGGCCTGCCTGGTGACGGCTGTTGGCCTGACCTGTGCCTGCGCCGAGTACTTCAGCCGTGTACTGCCACTGTCCTATAAGACCTTGGTGATCATCCTGGCGGTGTTCTCCTTGTTTGTGTCCAACCTGGGCCTGACCAAGCTGATTGCGTTCTCGATCCCGGTACTGACCGCGATTTACCCGCCATGCATCGCCTTGGTGGCGCTGAGCTTCTGCAAGGACTTCTGGCATGAGCAGGGCCGCATCGTCGGTCCGGTAATGCTGGTGTCGTTCATCTTCGGCATGATCGACGCGCTCAAGGGCGCGGGTCTGGCGGACTGGATGCCAACTCAGCTGTCTCACTTGCCGCTGAGCGAGCAGGGCCTGGCGTGGCTGGTGCCGTCGGTAATGACATTGGTGGTCGCGGTGGTTTGCGATCGTCTGCTGGGCAAGCGCGAAGAAGCGCTGGCTTAAGCGGCTGAAAGGCCCGCCACAAGCGGGCGATCAAGCTGAAACAGAAATGCCCCGTATCAATCGATATGGGGCATTTTTTATGGTTAGATTTTGATGCCATGCGAAAATCGAATGTGGGAGCGGGCTTGCTCGCGAAGACGGTTTATCATTCAAAATTGATATTCTCGGACCCACCGCCTTCGCGAGCAAGCCCGCTCCCACAAGGAATCCGTGTTCCGATTCTCCATCACAAGGACCTGCATGTCGTTCATCCACGCCAACCTGATCCACATCCTCGCCGCGCTCTGGTTTGTCATCTGCTGGGGTGGTTACACCCGCTATGCCACATGGAAGGGCCGCGACACCGCGTGCCTGGCCAGCGTGTTGCACCTGTACCGCGAAGACTGGATGCGTCGCATGCTGTTGCGCGACAACCGAATCGCCGATGCCAGCGTGGTCGGAAACCTGGAGCGTAACGCCTCGTTTTTTGCCTCCAGCACCTTGATTATTCTGGCCGGCATTCTCACCGTGCTCGGTGCTTCTGAAAGGGCGGTGTCATTGTTGGCGGATATCCCGATGGTGCAGCAGGCGTCCCAGGGCATGTCCGAGATCAAATTGCTGTGCCTGGCGCTGGTTTTTGTCTACGCGTTCTTCACCTTCAGCTGGTGCATGCGGCAGTACAACTTTGCGGCGATTCTGATCGGTTCGGCGCCAATGGTCGGTGAGCGCCACGTTTCCGAACAAGAACGCAAAGCCTTCGCTGCCCGAGCGGCACGGGTAATCTCTTTGGCGGCCAACCAGTTCAACTTTGGCCTGCGTTCCTACTACTTCGGCATGACCATGCTGGCCTGGTTCGTCAGTCCGTGGCTGTTCATGCTGATGAGTGCCGGCGTGGTGCTGGTGTTGTATCGCCGCGAGTTTCATTCCGATGTTCTCGACGTGATGGTCTATACCCCTACAGAGGCACCCTTGCCCGAGGCGAACAAAGAGGCCGCTTGATGAGTATTCCGTTCTGGTGTGTGTTCATCAGTGCATTACTGATTTATGTGGCCCGCCTGCCGGTGGCCAAGGCGATGAAAGAGCAAGGCGGTTACAACAATCACCTGCCACGTCAGCAACAGGGGCAACTTGCCGGCTTCGGCGCCCGTGCGGTAGCCGCGCATCAAAACTCTTTCGAAGCCTTTATTTTGTTTGCGGTGGGGGTGTTGATGGCGCACACCACCCAAACCGCAGGGTGGCTT
>NZ_JBFULH010000431.1:0-3565 GCF_056400445.1 Pseudomonas sp. P5_B2
GGCGGGGTCAAGCGGGCTTAGGCTGGACGATAGTTGTCGTTGCGCTCAGCCTCGCCGCCTGGTTCGAAATGCTGGTGGTCATGGGTGACATGGATGAGGGGCCAGGAACCCCGCTACACGGCTTACCCGCCTACCTTATTGGTTGGGTTGTCATGTTGACGGCAATGATGCTGCCGTCAGAACTCAACTACATTGCGGCGTTTGCCGCCATGCTGAAGTCCCGCGGAGGAAAATCACTTGCACGAACGCGGCGCATGGCTTGCTTTATAGCGGGCTATGGCGTCGCCTGGATCGGCTACGGTTTGGCGGCCTATCTGCTGGACTATGCGATTCGTGCCCTCAACCTCGAGTTTCTTGCGTGGTACAGCGCTGGTCCCTATTGGGCTGGCGCTGTTTTGATTATCGCGGGAATCTTCCAGGTCTCGGCCTTGAAAAATGTTTGCCTTACGGGATGCCGTTCGCCGCTGTCTTTTTTCGCTCAATATTGGCGAGGGGGCGATTTCGGGGCTGTTCTGATGGGCGCGCGACACGGCATGGTCTGTGTGGGCTGCTGCTGGGCAATGATGGCGGTGATGTTCGCTGTCGGCGTCATGAGTCCTATCTGGATGGCATTGCTGACCCTGTTGATGTTCGCTGAAAAGGTACTGCCCAGTGGGCATAAGCTCGCGATTCCAATCGCCGTGTTCCTCGGAGCCATGGGGATTTGGATGGCGCTGTCACCCGACACAGTTCCGTTTCTGAAAAACCCTATGACAGGCACCATATGCAAGCCGCATGTGCACTGACTTACGGAGAGAAGTCGTTTTCAGTAATGGGGACGGCGGCATTTTATGCCGCCGCCCTAGTCTTTTGCCCATCGCAGCGAACTACGCCATCTCGCCATTGGGCGAGAAGCGTTGTGCATACTCCTTCGGGCTCACGCCAATCCGCCGCACGAACGCTTTTCTCAGGACATCCACGCTGTGGTAGCCACTCCGCCGCGCGACCTCTTCCATAGACCGTCCACCCAGTTCAATCGAGCGACAGGCAGCTTCTATTCGTACGTCCTCGACATACTTCGCCGGCGTGGTCTGCAACTCTCGTTGGAACAAGCGGATTAACGTCCTGACGCTGGTGGAGAACTTGTCCGCGAGTATTTCTACTGTCAGGTCCGAGTGCAGGTGTTCCGCAATCCACAGGCACAACTCATCCAGATTGGAACCAGGAACATGCTGTGATTGAAGAGCAACGCTGAACTGCGCCTGCCCGCCAGGACGCCGCAGAAAGAGGACAAGATTTTTCGCGATCTCCATAGCCACTTCATCGCCCAAATCTTCGCTGACCAACGCAAGCGCAAGATCGATGCCGGCGGAAATACCGGCTGACGTGTAGACGTTGCCGTCCTTGACCCAGATCGGATTAGGATCGACCTGCACCTGGGGGTAGCTATCGGCCAGGCTTCGCGCCATACGCCAATGAGTCGTTGCCCTGCGACCATCCAAAAGTCCTGTCTCAGCCAGAGCGAACGCCCCGACACAGATCGAACACACCCGCCGAACACTCTCGGACTTTGTTCTTATCCAATTGATAGCGGACTCGTCCACCTGCTCCCGAGCTTTCCAGCCCGACGTCACGATCAACGTGTCAATTGCTTCGTTGTCACTACGTTCTTGGTCAAGCGTCTTGTGTGCCATCAGCGCGATGCCCGTGCTGCTCTCCAGGTGCTCGTTGGCGCCTGCAGCGACCAGCTCGAGTAGATAGGGTGCGGTGTCACCGCGATGCAACCGATTAGCAAAGGCAAACACCTCAGCTGGGCCGGTCACATCGAGCGAGTCCACTGGAGGCAACCCCAAAATCACCACTCGCTTTTGCTTGGCACTGATAAGCGGATGGCTTGCTTTCGTTGACTTGCTCACGGCTATCTCCCCACACATACGAGATAAGCATATTGGCACAAAAAGACCGAAAATAGTCAATTACGCCAAGCAAAAATACCTAGACTGAACTTCAACCCGATTCAACGCTGAGGAAGCAATCATGAGTACACCAATCATCATCGGTGGCTTCAGTGCTCCAGACTCTGAACTCGCCCGTAAAGCGTCTGCCCTCGTCGAGCGCGTCCACTCAAAGGCGCTTTTGCACCACGTGCACCGGACATGGTGGTTTGCCGAATTCCTGGGCCAACAACGTGGTCTGAAATACGACCGCGAGACGGTTTACCTCGCCGCGCTTTTACACGATCTGGGACTGACAAACGAATTCTCTGCCGACCAACGCTTTGAAGTCGACGGCGCAGATGCCGCTAGCCGCTTCCTGCTTGAGAACGGTTATTCGAAGTCGAAAACTGAACTCGTGTGGGATGCAATCGCGCTTCACTCGAGTGCTGGCATCGCCGACCGCAAACAGCCGGAGATTGCCCTCATTTACCTCGGCGCCCATGTCGACGTTATGGGGCTGAACATTGAGCAGATCACGCCTTCGCTGATCGAAGATGCCCTCGCACTCTACCCTCGTATCGGGATGAAGGCCGCCTTTACCGAGGCAGTTGCCGAAGTCGCCCGGAAAAAACCTTTTACTGCCATCGGCACCGGGCTCGCTGACGTCGGACGTCGCCACATCCATGGTTTCGATTGCCCGAACGTGTGCGACCTGATTGATAACGCCCCCTTCGACAGCTGACAAACGACGTTGCGCAGCAGAACGCTCTACGACACTTCAGTCTTGATAAGACCTGACGCAGTGTCCTCCGCCGAGCAACGTGCGTATCACCAACACCGGAGAATTTATCATGCAGCAACGTAAGTATCTCGTCACCGGGGCCACCGGGAAAACAGGCGTGTATACCATTCGTTATCTCCTCAACGGAGGGCACGCGGTACGAGCTTTCGTTCACAAAGAAGACGAACGTAGCGAAGCACTAAAGAATGAGGGCGCCGAAATATTTGTTGGCGATCTCTTGGAGCATGACGACATCATCCGGGCGATGGATGGGATCACAGGTGCTTATTTGTGTTACCCCGTTCGGCCAGGCTACATCCAGGCGACTGCCTACTTTGCAGATGCTGCTAAACGAGCGGGCGTCGAGGTCGTCGTGGAAATGTCGCAGATTTCTGCTCGTGAAGACTCGTTGAGCCACGCGGCCCGCGACCATTGGATTGCCGAGCGCATTTTCGACTGGTCTGGTGTGCCGACCGTCCATATCCGCCCGACGTTCTTTGCTGAATGGCTGATCTTCCCGTGGGTCCTTGATCAGATCGTTAAAGAAGACAAGATCACGCTGCCATATGGTGGTGGAAGACACGCGCCGATTGCCGCTGAAGATCAAGCTCGATTTATCGCCACCGTTCTCACGCAGCCTTCTGGTCATATCGGAAAGACCTACCCACTTTATGGCCCGGTCGAACTGGACCACGAAGAAATTGCCGATGAGATCAGCAGCGTTGTAGGCCGAACTATCACCTACAGCCCATCGACCATCGAAGAATATAGCAAGCACTTGGAGACCTACAATCTGCCGGACTTTTTGATCCAGCATTTCCTTGCCGTTGCTATCGACTACCAGAACGGAATTTTTGCTGGTGAAGAT
>NZ_JBFULH010000432.1:0-3564 GCF_056400445.1 Pseudomonas sp. P5_B2
GCCCTGCGTCTGGAAACCACCGATTGAGCGTGGCGGCCAAACATCGCGAAACATCTTGAATCGATCCCATCGCGTTGTGATCAAACTGCCAGTAAACTGCGTTCCAATTCCTGAACCCGTCTATTCCAGAGGTTTTGCATGACACTCAGTTCTTTTGCGGGCAAACCGGCACCGGCAGAATTGTTGGTCGACATCCCGCGACTGGTAACGGCTTACTACACCGGCCAGCCTGACGCCGCCATCCCTACCCAGCGTGTAGCCTTTGGCACATCCGGGCACCGAGGCAGTTCGTTCGACCTGAGTTTCAACGAATGGCACGTTCTGGCAATCAGCCAGGCGATCTGCCTGTACCGCGAAGCCCAAGGTATTGACGGCCCGTTGTTCGTCGGCATCGACACCCACGCACTGTCCACGCCAGCGGGCGCCAGCGCGCTGGAAGTATTGGCCGCCAACGGCGTCACCGTGATGATTGCCGAAGGTGATGAATACACACCGACCCCGGCCATTTCCCACGCCATTCTTTGCTACAACCGAGGCCGTACGACGGGGCTGGCGGACGGCATCGTTATCACGCCGTCGCACAACCCGCCGCAAAGCGGTGGTTACAAATACAACCCCACCAATGGTGGACCGGCCGATACCCATATCACCAAGTGGATCGAAGCCAAGGCCAATGAACTGCTGGCCGCCAGACTCGCTGGCGTCAAACGCATCAGCTACGAGCAGGCACTGAAAGCCAGTACGACCCATCGTCACGATTACCTCAACACCTACGTCGCCGATCTGATCAACGTGATCGACTTCGACGCCATCCGCGATGCCAAGCTGCGTCTGGGCGTTGATCCGTTGGGCGGAGCAGGGGTGCGCTACTGGTCGGCGATTGCCGAGCACTACCGCCTGGACCTCGAGGTGGTCAACAAGCAGGTCGATCCGACCTTCCGCTTCATGACCGTCGACTGGGATGGTCAGATCCGCATGGACCCGTCGTCCACCCACGCGATGCAAGGCCTGATCGGCCTGAAAGAACGCTTTGACGTGGCCTTTGCCTGCGATCCGGATCACGACCGTCATGGCATCGTCACGCCGTCCGGTGGTTTGCTGGCGCCTAACAATTACCTCGCGGTATCCATCGACTATCTGTTTCAGAATCGTCCGCTGTGGCGCGCCGATGCTGCCGTGGGCAAAACCGTGGTCAGCAGCGGCTTGATTGATCGTGTGGCCAAGCGTCTGGGTCGTCGTTTGTATGAAGTGCCGGTCGGCTTCAAATGGTTTGCTGACGGTCTGTTCGACGGCTCGCTGGGCTTTGGCGGTGAAGAAAGTGCCGGCGCCTCGTTCCTGCGCAAGGACGGCAGTGTCTGGTGCACCGACAAGGACGGTTTGATCCCGGCCTTGTTGGCCGCCGAAATGACCGCTCGCACCGGTCGCGATCCAAGTCAGGCCTATCGCGCGTTGACTGACGAACTCGGCGAACCGTTCTCGGTACGCGTGGATGCCAAGGCCAACCCTGAACAGAAGGCCTTACTGAGCAAACTGTCGCCGGATCAGGTCACGTCAACCCAACTGGCGGGCGAAGCGATCCAGAGCATTCTCAGTCATGCGCCAGGCAATGACCAGGCCATTGGTGGCCTGAAGGTCATGACCGAAAACGGCTGGTTCGCGGCGCGTCCGTCGGGCACAGAAGACATCTACAAGATCTACGCCGAAAGCTTTGTGAGCGACGACCACCTCAAGCAGTTGGTGGCAGAAGCTCAGACATTGGTGGATAGCGCAATCGCTGCGAAGTGATTGACGACCCTGTGGCGAGGGGGCGTTCCGACAAGCCCCCTCACCACAATAGACAGCCAAAAAAAGGGGCGACCATCACGATCGCCCCTTTTTTTGCCCAGCGTTTACCGAATCAAGCCAGATCAACCAGGACGATTTCGCTGTCCTCGATTGCCGTCACCCGCAACACCTGCTCGTCAGCCACCGCAATACCATCTCGAGCTTGCGCACGTAATCCATTGACTTCAATCACACCAGTGGCTGGAACCAGGTAAGCGCGACGACCACTGTCCAGACGATACTCAGCAGATTCACCAGCTTTCAGGTTCGCCGCCACGAGGCGCGCATCGGCACGGATTCGCAGGCTCTGATCATCGCCGGACTTGCCGCTGGCCAGGGTCACGAAGCCTTCACGATCACCTTTCGGGAACGGCTTGGCCCCCCAGGACGGTGCAAGGCCGGATTCGTTCGGGATAATCCAGATCTGGAATATCTTGGCTGGCGTCGCTTCCAGGTTGTATTCGCTATGAGCGATGCCGGTGCCAGCACTCATGACCTGAACGTCGCCGGCTTCGGTGCGGCCCTTGTTACCTAAATTGTCCTCGTGAGTAATCGCGCCTTCACGGACGTAGGTAATAATTTCCATGTCCCGGTGAGGGTGTTTTGGGAAACCAGTGCCGGAGGCAATCACGTCATCGTTCCACACCCGCAGGTTGCCCCAGTTCATGCGTTTGGAGTCATGGTACTCGGCGAACGAAAAGTGATGATGGGCATCCAACCAGCCGTGATGGGCGCCGCCCAAGGAGTTGAAGGGTCTGAGTTCGAGCATGATCGTCTCCTGAGAGGGGGTTGATGGCGAGCATCATCTATCAGGCACACATCGATAAAAAGCGTAAAAAGTGCCGCATTACAATCGAATTTACTGATGTGTAATGTTCTCGTCAAACCTTCACTTCATCGCATAAGCCAATGACCTCAAAGCATTTCACTAGAACTCAAGGGCAAATGCAGACACCATAGCCCTTAACAGCCTCACACCCTGGAGTCAGCCCGCGTGCCGCAACACACCCCCGATCTTCCTCCCGAACTTCGTCCTCTGGCCGAGATGCCGTTGCTCAAGCGTCTCGCCGCCCGATTCTTCGGTCATGGCTTGACCCGCCTGCGCGCGCAACACCGCGCGTCCTGGTTGCACGGGCAGACTGACGGCTTTCGCAGCGGTCACAGCTCGGGGTTTGATTACGGCTTTAAAGAGGGAAAACTCGAGGGGCTGGAGGAAGGACGGCAAGTGCTGCTGATCCGCGATTCGCGCTCCACCGAGCATCGGCCACCTAACGTCGATGACAATCTGTTTGACGATTGGCGCCTGCCATTGAGCGCTGAGCTGAAGAAACGCATGAAGGCCGATGTCGCCCGACTGCTGCCACCCCATGCCCAGCCGAGTGTTGCGCAATGGAAGATGATTTTCAGTGACACACCCTCGACGTCGGTGATTGCCGGAGCGGGCGCCGGCAAGTCGACCACGCTGGTGCTGCGTATTCTGTTGCTGACTCACTATTTGGGCTTCGAGTTGGGCTCGCTGACGGTGGTGACCTTTACCCGTGAGTCGCGCAAAGACTTCATCAACAAGCTGATCGAGCTGTTTACGTTGTGGGGCCGGGCGCTGACATTAAAAGAGGCGCGTGATCTGGTGCGCACCTTCCACTCGCGCATTCTGCCGATGGTTCGCAGCCTGCCGGGGTTCGAGCGTTTGCAAGCTTTTGAAAACCTCAGCAACCGCGTGCAAAACGGCGACGTAGAGGT
>NZ_JBFULH010000433.1:0-3561 GCF_056400445.1 Pseudomonas sp. P5_B2
CGGTCTTTCTGGAACACCGCGTTGCCTGATTTTACGACTGCTKCGCAGCCGAACGCAGGCTKCGCCAGCTGCTACAGGTCGCGTTATGGCAGGGGAATGAAATTTACTGGAAGAGGCCTGGTAGTTGGGGTTGCGGGCATTTCACGACATTTTGTAGGGGCTTGTTACTACCATCGTCGAATGGTTCTATGGGGCTGGCACGGCTAAAAAGGTGTCATACAAAAACAACTATTCCACCGAGGTAAGAAAGATGAGTGCGGCTTCCCTGTATCCCGTTCGTCCCGAGGTCCTGGCTAATACGCTGACTGACGAGGCTACCTACAAGGCCATGTACCAGCAGTCGGTCGTCAACCCGGACGGCTTCTGGCGCGAGCAAGCCAAGCGCCTCGACTGGATCAAGCCTTTCACCACGGTGAAGCAGACGTCTTTCGACGATCACCATGTCGACATCAAATGGTTCGCCGACGGCACCTTGAACGTTTCCTACAACTGCCTCGACCGTCATCTGGCTGAGCGCGGCGATCAAATCGCGATCATTTGGGAAGGGGATGACCCTTCCGAAAGCCGCAACATCACCTACCGCGAACTGCATGAACAAGTCTGCAAGTTCGCCAACGCCTTGCGCGGCCAGGATGTGCACCGCGGCGACGTGGTGACTATCTATATGCCGATGATCCCCGAAGCCGTGGTCGCCATGCTGGCCTGCACCCGGATCGGCGCGATTCACTCGGTGGTGTTCGGTGGTTTCTCGCCGGAAGCCCTGGCCGGTCGCATCATCGACTGCAAATCCAAAGTGGTGATCACTGCGGACGAAGGTATTCGTGCCGGCAAGAAGATCCCGCTGAAGGCCAACGTCGACGACGCGCTGACCAACCCGGAAACCAGCAGCATTCAAAAAGTCATCGTGTGCCAGCGCACCGGTGGCGACATCAAGTGGAACCAGCATCGCGACATCTGGTACGAAGACCTGATGAAAGTGGCGGGCACTGTTTGCGCGCCGAAAGAGATGGGCGCCGAAGAAGCGCTGTTTATCCTTTACACCTCCGGTTCGACCGGCAAGCCGAAGGGTGTGCAGCACACCACCGGCGGTTACCTGCTGTATGCGGCGATGACCCACGAGCGCGTGTTCGACTACCGCCCGGGCGAAGTCTACTGGTGCACCGCCGACGTCGGTTGGGTCACCGGCCACACTTACATCGTCTACGGCCCGCTGGCCAATGGCGCGACCACACTGCTGTTCGAAGGCGTGCCGAACTATCCGGACATCACCCGGGTGGCGAAGATCGTCGACAAGCACAAGGTCAACATCCTCTACACCGCACCGACCGCGATCCGCGCGATGATGGCGTCGGGCACCGCTGCCGTAGAAGGCGCAGATGGCAGCAGCCTGCGTCTGTTGGGCTCGGTCGGTGAGCCGATCAACCCGGAAGCGTGGGATTGGTACTACAAGAACGTTGGTCAATCCCGTTGCCCGATCGTTGATACCTGGTGGCAGACCGAAACCGGCGCAACCTTGATGAGCCCATTGCCGGGTGCCCACGGCCTCAAGCCAGGTTCGGCGGCACGTCCGTTCTTCGGTGTGGTGCCGGCTCTGGTGGACAACCTGGGCAACATCATCGAAGGCGTTGCCGAGGGCAACCTGGTAATTCTCGATTCGTGGCCAGGTCAGGCGCGCACCCTGTACGGTGACCATGACCGCTTCGTCGATACCTACTTCAAGACGTTCCGTGGCATGTATTTCACTGGTGACGGTGCGCGTCGTGATGCGGATGGCTACTACTGGATCACCGGTCGCGTGGATGACGTGCTCAACGTTTCCGGCCACCGCATGGGTACTGCTGAAATTGAAAGCGCGATGGTCGCTCACCCGAAAGTCGCTGAAGCGGCGGTGGTCGGTGTGCCGCACGACATCAAGGGGCAGGGCATTTATGTCTACGTCACCCTGAACGGCGGCGAAGAGCCGAGCGAGCAGCTGCGCCTGGAACTAAAWAACTGGGTGCGTAAAGAGATCGGCCCGATTGCTTCGCCGGATGTGATCCAGTGGGCGCCGGGACTGCCGAAAACCCGTTCGGGCAAGATCATGCGCCGGATTCTGCGCAAGATTGCGACGGCTGAATACGATGGGTTGGGGGATATTTCGACCCTGTCGGATCCGGCTGTGGTGCAGCATTTGATTGATACGCACAAGACTATGAACGTCGCTTAAGCGCCGACTTTTGAGTCATCGAAGCCCCACCAGGTATTGAGCCTGGTGGGGTTTTTTATTGGCTGATTTTTTTGCGGTGACAGTTCGGGCCTCTTCGCGAGCAAGCCCGCTCCCACATTTGATCTCCAGTGAACACAGAATTTGTGCCCGGCTCAGGTTCAATGTGGGAGCGGGCTTGCTCGCGAAGGCGGCCTGTCAGACTCCCCATAAACATCAGCCAATAATTATCGGCTTCAGTCGTAGGCCAATTCCCACTGTTACCCATCCCCCTTCAAGTAACTGAATGTGTAACCGCCCGCGCCCATCCGGGGCGTTGGGAAACGCAAAATCCCATTCCCGGGCCACCACATCCCCCAGAAAAATAAGACATAACGCCAAGCTTGCCGGATTTGCGGGGTTTGCCAATAATAGGCCCGCAATTTGCTACATAGATCGGTTAACTGTCTTTTGCTCCTGCATGATTTTGCAGGGCTGTCAACGCGCTCGAACGGCTTTCTCGGTGCTTCTGTAATTAGTTGTCGCATTGAAGAAATATCGGCTTCGGGCCTGTCGTTAGAATGCCGATCACTCGCTCGTTGTGGCTCGCGTTGAAAAAAGCGCGCGATTCCTACAGCGCAGCATCGTTGTCTGGTTCTACTCACTCGCATATTGGGCTATCGCTCACTCTGCAGTTTTTGCCCTTTACCGATGGAGTCCCATGATGAAGAAACTCGTGCTGCTTGGCGCCCTGGCACTGTCCGTGCTGTCCCTGCCAACTTTCGCCGATGAAAAGCCACTGAAAATTGGCATCGAAGCGGCTTACCCTCCGTTCGCTTCCAAAGCGCCGGACGGCAGCATCGTGGGTTTCGACTACGACATCGGCAATGCCCTGTGCGAAGAGATGAAGGTCAAGTGCGTGTGGGTCGAGCAAGAGTTCGACGGTCTGATCCCGGCACTCAAAGTGCGCAAGATCGACGCGATCCTGTCGTCCATGTCGATCACTGAAGACCGCAAGAAGTCTGTCGACTTCACCAACAAGTACTACAACACCCCGGCTCGCCTGGTCATGAAGGCTGGCACTCAAGTCAGCGACGGCCTGACTGAATTGAAGGGCAAGAACATCGGCGTGCAACGTGGTTCGATCCACGAGCGTTTCGCCCGTGAAGTCCTGGCTCCGTTGGGTGCTGAGGTCAAGCCTTACGGTTCGCAGAACGAAATTTACCTCGACGTGGCCGCTGGCCGCCTCGATGGCACCGTGGCTGACGCTACGCTGTTGAATGACGGCTTTTTGAAAACCGACGCAGGCAAAGGCTTCGCGTTCGCTGGCCCGGCCTTCACCGACGTCAAATACTTCGGCGATGGCGTGGGTATTGCTG
>NZ_JBFULH010000434.1:0-3558 GCF_056400445.1 Pseudomonas sp. P5_B2
GGGCGAACGTCGAGTCGACCCCGAAATGCATGCTCAGGCAATGGAACGCCTTGGTCTGAACAAACCGCTGTATGCCCAATACATGGACTACATCGGTAAACTGGCCCACGGCGACCTTGGCGAATCGCTGCGTACCCGTGAAAGCGTGTGGACCGAATTCACTTCTCTATTCCCCGCGACCCTGGAACTGTCCATGGCCGCGCTGCTGTTCGCCGGCATACTGGGCCTCCTGGCCGGGGTGATCGCGGCACTCAAGCGAGGATCCCTGTTCGACCATGGGGTGATGGGCATCTCCCTGGCGGGATACTCGATGCCGATCTTCTGGTGGGGCCTGATCCTGATCATGTTCTTCTCCGTGAGCCTGGGCTGGACCCCGGTGTCCGGGCGGATCGACCTGCTCTATGACATCGAGCCGCGCACCGGCTTCATGCTCATCGACACGCTGCTGGCCGATGACGTCGGCGCCTTCTTCGATGCCCTGCATCACTTGATCCTGCCAGCCATCGTGCTCGGCACCATCCCGCTGGCCGTTATTGCGCGGATGACCCGTTCGTCGATGCTCGAAGTACTGCGTGAAGACTACATCCGTACAGCCCGCGCCAAAGGCCTGTCGCCGTCACGCGTGGTGTTCGTGCACGGTCTGCGAAACGCGCTGATTCCGGTACTGACCGTGGTAGGCCTGCAAGTCGGCACATTGCTGGCGGGCGCGGTTCTGACCGAGACCATCTTCTCGTGGCCCGGCATCGGCAAATGGCTGATCGAAGCCATTGGCGCCCGAGACTATCCAGTCGTGCAAAACGGCATCCTGTTAATCGCCTGCCTGGTGATCGTGGTCAATTTCGTCGTGGACATCCTCTACGGCTTTGCCAACCCACGCATCCGTCACCAGCGCTGAGATCATGACCATGACCACTCCAGCTTCAACTTCAAATCAAGCGGTAACAGTCGATCAAAGCCTGCTGTATCCGTCCCCGTACAAAGAATTCTGGCACGCGTTTTCCCGAAACAAAGGCGCCGTCGCCGGCCTGATGTTCATGTTGCTGGTGATTTTCTGCGCGATCTTCGCGCCGTGGGTTGCCCCGCATAACCCGAGCGAGCAATACCGTGACTTCCTGCTGACCCCGCCAGCCTGGCTGGAAGGTGGGCAGTTGCAGTTCCTGCTCGGCACCGATGAACTGGGTCGCGACTTGCTATCGCGGTTGATCAACGGTTCGCGCCTGTCCCTGCTGATCGGCTTGTCGTCAGTGGTGATGTCGCTGATTCCGGGCATCCTTTTGGGTCTGTTCGCCGGGTTCTTCCCGCGCATGCTCGGCCCGACCATCATGCGTCTGATGGACATCATGCTGGCCCTGCCGTCCCTGCTGCTGGCCGTGGCGATTGTCGCCATCCTCGGCCCTGGCCTGATCAACACCATCATTGCCATCGCCGTGGTTTCGTTGCCGTCGTATGTTCGTCTGACCCGCGCCGCGGTGATGAGCGAAGTGAACCGCGACTACGTGACCGCCGCGCGCCTGGCCGGTGCCGGTCTGCCGCGCCTGATGTTCGTCACCGTGCTGCCCAACTGCATGGCGCCGCTGATCGTTCAGGCCACCTTGAGCTTCTCCTCGGCGATTCTCGATGCCGCCGCACTGGGCTTCCTCGGCCTTGGCGTACAACCGCCAACCCCTGAGTGGGGCACCATGCTGGCTTCGGCTCGCGACTACATCGAACGCGCCTGGTGGGTAGTCAGTCTGCCTGGTTTGACCATTTTGCTCAGCGTGCTGGCAATCAACTTGATGGGCGACGGCCTGCGCGATGCGCTGGACCCGAAACTCAAGAACGCCGCCTGAGGAGATTCAAATGTCACTGTTAGAAATCAAGAATCTCAACGTTCGCTTTGGCGACAAGAACGCCGTTCCGGTGGTCGACGGGCTCGATATTACCGTGGACAAAGGCGAAGTCCTGGCCATCGTTGGCGAGTCGGGTTCCGGTAAATCCGTGACCATGATGGCGCTGATGGGCCTGATCGAGCATCCAGGGATCGTCACTGCCGACGCCCTGAATTTCGACGGCAAGAACATGCTCAAGCTCAGCAACCGTCAGCGTCGACAAATCGTCGGCAAAGACCTGGCCATGGTCTTCCAGGACCCGATGACCGCGCTGAACCCGAGCTACACCGTCGGTTTCCAGATCGAAGAAGTGCTGCGCCTGCACCTGAAAATGTCCGGCAAACAAGCGCGCAAGCGTGCCATCGAGTTGCTGGAAAAAGTCGAAATCCCCGGCGCCGCGAGCCGTATGGACGCCTACCCGCACCAACTGTCCGGTGGTATGAGCCAGCGTGTAGCGATCGCCATGGCGATTGCCGGCGAACCGAAACTGCTGATCGCTGACGAACCGACCACTGCACTGGATGTAACGATTCAGGCGCAGATCATGGACCTGCTGCTGGCGTTGCAGAAAGAGCAGAACATGGGCCTGGTGCTGATTACCCACGACCTCGCCGTCGTAGCCGAAACTGCCCAGCGCGTGTGCGTGATGTACGCCGGCCAAGCGGTTGAAGTCGGTCAAGTGCCCCAGCTGTTCGACATTCCGGCACACCCGTACAGCGAAGCATTGCTCAAGGCGATTCCGGAACACAGCCTGGGCGCCACGCGCCTGGCCACGCTGCCAGGCATCGTTCCAGGTCGGTATGACCGTCCGCAAGGTTGCCTGCTGTCGCCGCGTTGCCCGTACGTGCAGGAAACCTGCCGTCAGCAACGTCCGACCCTCGACCCGAAAAGCCACAGCCTCGCCCGCTGCTTCTACCCGCTGAATCAGGAGGTGGCGTAATGGCCGTCGTACTTACCGCCCGCGACCTGACCCGTCACTACGAAGTGTCCCGAGGCCTGTTCAAGGGTCATGCGACAGTACGCGCCCTGAACGGTGTGTCTTTCGAACTGGAAGCCGGCAAGACCCTCGCCGTTGTAGGCGAATCGGGCTGCGGCAAATCCACCCTCGCCCGTGCGCTGACGCTGATTGAAGAACCGTCCTCCGGCTCCTTGAAAATCGCCGGCCAGGAAGTCGCCGGTGCCGACAAGGCCCAGCGCAAGCAACTGCGCAAAGACGTGCAGATGGTGTTCCAGAGCCCGTACGCGTCGCTCAACCCACGGCAAAAAGTCGGTGACCAGCTTGGCGAACCGCTGCTGATCAATACCAACCTGAGCGCCTCCGAACGTCGCGAAAAAGTCCAGGCGATGATGAAGCAGGTCGGCTTGCGTCCCGAGCACTACCAGCGTTATCCGCACATGTTCTCCGGCGGTCAGCGCCAGCGGATCGCTTTGGCCCGCGCAATGATGCTGCAACCGAAAGTGCTGGTCGCGGACGAACCGACCTCGGCGCTGGACGTGTCTATTCAGGCGCAGGTGCTCAACCTGTTCATGGATTTGCAGCAAGAGTTCAACACCGCCTACGTGTTCATCTCCCACAACCTGGCGGTGGTGCAACACGTTGCCGATGACGTGATGGTGATGTACCTCGGTCGCCCGGTGGAAATGGGTCCGAAGAACGACATCTACGAGCGTCCACTGCACCCGTACACTC
>NZ_JBFULH010000435.1:0-3552 GCF_056400445.1 Pseudomonas sp. P5_B2
TGGTGAGGGAGTTGCTGTGGCGAGGGGGCTTTTGTGGCGAGGGGACTTGCCTCCGTTGGGCTGCGAAGCGGCCCCCCTCTTCACCCAAAAAGACGGGGACTGCTGCGCAGTCCAACGGGGGCAAGCCACCTCGCCACAGTTCACGTGAAATATTCGATATTTGAACGCTCACAATTTATTCACCATCGCCAACCACCGTCTAAGCTTCAGTCAAGTCCGATCAATCTGAGTGAATGGATCAATCGACTATGGGCGCTTTGTGGCAAACCGATACGAGTAAAACTGTGGTCCCGACTGAATCTGTGGATGAAGCGCCAACACCTGAAAAACCCCGTAGCAGCCGTGTCAAACACGGCTGGAAGGCGTTTTGGTTGCTGCTGCTCATCATCGTGATCGTCGTGGGACTCGCTGCTGCCAAAGAAATGCGCACGTCGAAGTTTCAGGCACGGGAAGTCAGCAAGTTTGCCGCGTCCCTGAACTACACGCTGGAACCGGGTCCCAGCGACGCCATTCGTTACCCTGGCGCCGGGCCTTTTGATTTGCGACTGGGCTACAGCTCACTGAACGAGTTCCTGCCGCGGTTACTCAAGCGTGACTATGTAATTTCAGCTCAAACCCGCTTCTCCGATAAGCTGATGGACTACAGCGCCAAAGGCCTTTTCGTACCCTATTCGGAGAAAATCCAGGCCGGCCTGTCGATCACCGACTGCCGCGCGTTACCGCTGTACCAGTTCAAGTATCCACAACAGCTGTATTCAAGCTTTGAATCGATTCCGCCGGTGGTGGTCAACAGCCTGTTGTTCATCGAGAACCGCTTTCTGCTCGACCCCAAACAACCCTTGGCCAACCCCGCCGTGGACTGGCCGCGTTTCGGCATGGCCGCGTGGTCTCAGGTGGCCAAAATGATTCACCTGCCGGGCCAGTCAGCAGGCGGCAGCACCTTGGCGACACAGCTTGAAAAGTATCGGCATTCGCCCGATGGTCTGACGGTGTCGGGGGCGGAAAAGATCCGGCAGATGATTTCCGCCACCGTGCGTGCCTATCAGGCCGGTCCGGAAACCCTTGAAGCGCGGAAAAATGTGGTTCGCGACTACCTCAACAGCGTGCCGCTGTCAGCCGTGCCGGGCCACGGTGAAGTGCACGGCATGGCCGAGGGGTTGCGCGTCTGGTACGGCGCCGACTTCAACAAGGCCAACGAAACACTGGCCAGCACCGCGACGGATCCAAAGACCATGGCCGCGAAGGGCTTGGCTCTGCGTGAAATGCTCTCCTTGATGATTGCGCAGCGCCGCCCTTCTCATTACCTGACCAAGGGCCGTGATGAACTGGCGGACCTCACCGACAGCCACATTCGACTGCTGGCACAGAACAACGTGATTGATGCGCCTTTCGCGGCGGCGGCGCTGGCCAGCACTGTCGCTTATCGCGACTGGCAGACCCAGCCGACCATTCAACCGATCGAAACCAACAAAGGCATCAGCGTGGCGCGCAGTCGCCTGGGCGGATTGCTCAATCGTCCGCTGTACGACCTTGATCGCCTCGACCTTTCCGCCACCAGCACCCTGCAAGGCGACCTGCAATCCAAGGCCACCGAGTACCTCAAGCATCTGGCCGATCCGGAATTTGCCACGCAGATCGGCTTGATGGGCGAACGCCTGCTCACCCCCACCAGCACCACCCAGGTGCGCTACAGCTTCACCCTTTTTGAACTGACACCGGATGGCGCACGCGTGCGGATTCAGACCGACAGCACCGACCAGCCGTTTGACATCAACGAAGGCAGCAAGCTGGAATTGGGCTCTACGGCAAAAATGCGCGTGCTCACCACCTACCTTCAAATCATTGCCGAGTTGCACGATAAATATGCCGGGATGACGGTCCCTGAACTGAAAAAACTCGACGTCCCTGACCAGGACCGCCTGAGCCGCTGGGCCGTCGATTACCTGATCGAGAACACAGACCGAAACCTGCCGGCCATGCTCGGCGCCGCACTGGATCGCAAATACTCGGCCAACCCCGGCGAAGCGTTTTTCACCGGGGGCGGGTTGCACGTGTTCCATAACTTTCGCAAGGAAGACAACGGCCGCATACCGACCTTGCGCGATGCCCTGCGCGAATCCATCAACCTGCCGTTCATCCGGCTGATGCGCGACCTGGTGCGTTACGCCACCTATTCCGGGCCCAACAGCAGTGCCGAACTGCTCAAGGACGACCGCGACCCTCGGCGTCAGGAATACCTGGCCAATTTCGCCGACCGCGAAGGCACCTCGTTCCTGCTGAAGTTCTGGAAGAAGTACAAAAACAAGGACACCCAGGCACGGCTCGACACTTTCCTCGACAGCACGCGCCCAACCCCGGTTCGCTTGGCGGCGATTCACCGTTATCTGCTTCCGCAGGCCAGTCAGGCAACGTTCAATACGTTTGTGCGTTCGCACCTCAAAGGCCCCAAACCCACCGGAAAACCTAACGAAAAACTCACCGACGAACGCCTGCAACGGCTGTACGAAAATTACAGCCCCGGCGCCTATGACCTGCCGGATCAGGGCTTCATCGCCAAGGTTCACCCCTTGGACCTGTGGCTGATGGGCTACTTGTTGAACAACCCTGACGCCAAGTGGAGCGAGATCGTCAAGGCCAGCCATTTCGAACGCCAGGAAGTCTATAGCTGGTTGTTCAAAAGCCGTCACAAGGGCGCCCGCGACAGTCGCATTCGCACCATGCTGGAGATCGAAGCGTTCCTCGATATTCACCAGCGCTGGCAGCAAGTCGGCTACCCGTTTGATCACCTGGTGCCGTCGCTGGCCACCGCCCTCGGCAGTTCCGGCGACCGTCCGGCGGCGCTGGGCGAGCTGATCGGCACCATTCTCAACGATGGCGTGCGCATGCCGACACTGCGCATCGACACGCTGCATTTCGCCGCGGACACACCGTACGAAACCAAGTTGATCAATGATCCGGAAGTGGGCAAGCGGGTGATGCCATCCGAAGTCGCCACGGCCATGCGCGAAGCCTTGTCGCAAGTGGTGGATGCCGGTACGGCGAGACGTGTTTCCGGTAGTTTCGCCCTCCCCGATGGCAAGCCACTGGCGATGGGCGGCAAGACCGGSACCGGCGACAACCGCATTTCATCCATCGGTTCCGGCGGACGGGTCATCAGCTCGAAATCCCTCAATCGTACGGCGACGTTCGTATTCTTCATCGGCGATCACCATTTCGGTACGCTCACTGCCTTCGTGCCGGGTCGCTCCGCCGAAACGTTCACGTTTACCTCAGCGCTGCCAGTGCAAGTGCTCAAGGGCATGGCGCCGATTCTGACACCGTACCTGCAGCCCGCCGGCAACACCGGTTGCCTGCCGATTGAAGTGGTTAAGCGTTAACAGAACAAGCACTGTGTGCGGGTGGTAATTAATTATTTTCGGCATTGATAATTCCAATGCCTTGAATGGGCAAACACCGACTTAACAGCAGTAATTCAAACTTTAACTTTGAGCAATGGAAGATAGGCTTGTGGCTCCTATCAATGTTCAAGGTTTATTAAAAACAATGCCTGAC
>NZ_JBFULH010000436.1:0-3545 GCF_056400445.1 Pseudomonas sp. P5_B2
TTGTGGGCCTTTCCAGTTGCTGGCGTAGACCTTGTTTTCAGTACCGACGGAGGTAACGTTGAGCACATGTCCATCGCCGCTTTGGTAAGTGTAATGCACGTTACCCTTGCCCTCTTGGTACAGCCCGACGATTGATCCGATGGACTCGAACTGGTCGGCATAGATTGCGTTGAGTCTGCCGACCTGCAACACCGTCGCCTCGTTGCCTTGGCCGAAGCTCTGGTCGACCACGGTTTCGTTGGTATTTCCGTTCTGATTGATGGTGGTCTGACTGGCAAGCTGGGAGTCCTGCCAGACTTCGGTGCCGTTGCCGTTGCCGACCTGGTCAATGGTCAGGGTGCTGCCCTCGCCATTGCGCTGGTCGCCATAGGCATAGTTATTGTTGCCACTCTGGTTGATGTCGATCTGGCCGCTAACCTGGAACACCTGTTCGGCGGTGCCGTAGTTGGTATTGCCGTGCTGGGTGATCGTCGCGTTGTTGCCGACGCCCATTTCTATTTGTTCGATGTTGGCTTCGTTGTTATTGCCTTGTTGGAAGGTCGTGGCGGTCGCTTCGTCCTGACTGTCCTGATAGACAAATGAGAAGTTGCCGTTGCCTTGCTGTTGTTGCAACGCATGGCTGCTACCTACGCCAATCGACTGGCTGGCATGGCTGGTGTTGAACGCGCCTGTTTGTTGCTGAGTGATGGTGCTGCCGTTTTCGAACAGTTGCTCACCGTAGCCGGCGTTGTATCTGCCGTCCTGGGTCTGTTCGATGGTGCTGCTGGCGTTGTCCTGCAACGTCATCGCATCGTTGCCCGTTCCGGTCTGCTGCTGAGTGGATAAGCTGAAACTGGCCGCGGTCTGTGTCACGTTGGCGATGTTCGCAGTGCCGTTCTGGTTCTGGTTGGACGTGCTGTCGTCGGCCATCGCCTGGGCACTGACCATGACCAGGATGGCGGCGGTAAGGGGTTTCAGTTTGAACATGATGGAACCTCCAAAAGGTGCAGTGCTTTAGCGATATTGTTTGACGGAGACGCTCATGCCGTTCCCGGACTGGCTCACGGCGCTGGAAAGCCCCGTGCCGGCCTGGTCGATGCTTGCGTCGTTGTTGTTGCCGTTCTGGGAAATCTGTGCCCGGTTATGGCTGCCGGTTTGGGTGATGTCGGCGTTATTGCCGTAGCCTTGCTGGTTGATCATTGCCATCAGGTCGCTGCCTTGTTGCAGGATGTAGGCTTCCTGATTACTGCCTGACTGGACGATGGTGCCGAGCAACGACTGGCCGTTCTGCTGCAACAGCGCAATGTTGGCCTGGCCGTTCTGGTCGATCAGCGCGTGCTGGCCAACCGGGGGTGGTAATTCTCCGAGGTCACCACCGGGACCCAGGTCGTTGTTTTCCATTAAGTCATCGGCGCGCACGCCCGCACTGCTGCAAAGCAGAAGCAGGCAGAGCAGGGCTGCGGTCGAATTTTTCATGGTTCAGTCCTTTACGATGAGGTCGCCCCACCCACCCGTTTGGTGGGTGGGGCGAGGGCTCAGTTCGCGACTACCGTTACGGTGCGTACGGAGCCTTGGGACGAGCTGATGGTGGCCGTCGGGTTAGCCGATGGGATCACCGTGGTGATGTTGTTCACCGTCAGCCTCCAGCGACCGGTCACCGGCACCGTGGTGGTGCCCAGGGTTACCAGCCCGGTCGGGGTGGTCACCTTGATGGTGATGGTGTTACCGGTGGTCACCGATGAGGTGCCCGCAAAGTCCCAGGTGAAGCGGTTGTTGGAGCGAGCCGACACCGTGGCCGTGGTCACCGCGAAGGTTTCCGCAGCAGGTCTTGGCGAGACTTGCACCGTGACCGTCGCCGGCGTCGACGAGGCGCCGAAGCTGTCCCGTGCGAGGTAGGTGAAGGTGGTGGTGAAGGCCGTGGTCACCGTGGCCGGTGGGGTGTAGGTGATGACGGTGCCGTCGGTGCTGACGGTGCCGCGTCCGGTTGCCGGTTGGGTCACGATGGCGGCGCTGAGCGGCACGTTGCCTTCCGGATCGGTGTCGTTGGCCAGCACGTTGATGGGAATCGCCACGCCCAGGGTCGCGACAGCATCGTTGACCGCTGTTGGTGCCCGGTTAGGCGCCACGGTGATGGTCACTGTCGCAGGCGTGGTCGAGGCCAGGCCTTTGACGTCTTGAGCCTTGTAGGTGAAGGTTGTGGTCAGCGGCGCGTTGACAACGGCTGGCGGGGTGTAGACCACTGCTGTGGTGCCGCTCAATGCCACGGTGCCTTGCCCGGCAGCCGGTTGGGTCAGCGCCGTGATGCTCAGTGGCGTGTTGCCGTCCGGGTCACTGTCGTTGGTCAGCAGGTTAAGGGTGACCGGCACGCCGAAGCTGGTGCTGCCGGTGTCGTTGGCGGAAAGCGGCGCCTGGTTCTCACCAGTGTCCGGCGAGTTGCCAACGACCACGACTGGCTCGGTATCACTGCCGCCTGCGGCTGATTTGATTGTCACGGTGGCGGGTGGCTGGGCCAGGTCGGAGACGGTCAGCTTTTGCAGGGTGCCGGACTTCGACAGGCGTCCATAGCCCTGCGCGACCATATCCGGCACAGCCACTTCGTCGCTGGAGGAGGCTTCGATCAGCAGGCTGTGATTGCTCCAGCTGTAGCGAGCAGTCTGGATTTTCACCACGTCAGTGAGCTTGCGCGAAACCGCTGTGGGGCGAGTACTGCCCGTCGGGTTGGTAGCGGTGACCACCACGACCGGAGGCACGTTGCCAATGATCAGATGTTGAGCGAAAAACTGCCCTTGGTTGTCGCCTGTCAGACTGGTCAGACAGGGTGAAACCGGCGGGCCGGGTACGAGGGTGATGCTTTCGCGGAAGCACAGCGTCGAGCTGATGTCCGATTTGGCAAAGATTTCAACCCGAGTATTGCTGCTACCACCCGATGAGGTGCGGTGATAGGTGGCGCGGTCGATTTCCACTGATGTTGGCTTACGGCTGTCGAGCACTTTGCCGGACACGTTGAATAGATTGGCCTGGATGGTCCCGGCGGGCCCCTCGATGCGCACGAAGTTGGTGTCGTTGGGGCTACCGGTCACGGCTTCGGTGAGGTTCGGATCGCCGACGAAGGTTTCGATGGCGCCGGTGTCCGGGTTCACTTCCGTATAAGGGCCGTTGACGCTGCGCAGGAATGGCCCGATGGCACCGTTGACCGCGCCGGTGAATACCCCTGGTGCACCGACGCCGACGTCTCTGGTGATGTTGATCGCACGACGGCCAGGGGTGGTGACGTTGATCGTTTCTTTGCCGTAAGGGTGGGTGATGGTGTAGATACCGGCGACGGGAATGTTGATGCGCATACGGATCCGCGCGAAGCTGATCTGATCACCGTCGAGCGGGTTCCCGCCGGCAAATGCAGCCTCAATCCCGGCGACATAGGCGTCCATCCCATAGCCAGCGGCGTTGTTGGGGATGGTGGTCTCGGCGAGAAACCAGAAGGATTCGTCCGGCCAGTTATCCGGGAACACCATCGGCTGGGTGTCGTCGAAAATGCCGGGTGTCGGCAGCAGGGTACACATGTAGGC
>NZ_JBFULH010000437.1:0-3535 GCF_056400445.1 Pseudomonas sp. P5_B2
GGACCCGACCAGTGCGGCCCGCAGTGCGCCACCGAGCGAGGCACTCGATGCCTTCATGCGTCAACCGGGGCTGACGCCGTTCCCCAGCCAGTTCTCCAACGTGGTGGACCGCAACCCATGGCAGGCGCAGATCGAAGTGTTCCTCAACCGCCATATCGGCTCGTCGGCTGAAGGTCGTCCGCCAGGAAAGGGCTGGTCGCATCAGCGCTGGAACGAGTTTTACCCGCAACAGGCCTACAAAACCGTGCAAACCGGGGCGAGGCTCAATAGCGGTTGGCGTGACAGCCTTCAAATGCACCACTACAGCGTGGGCGAGTTCGGCCCTGGCGGCCTCTACCACAACGTCGCTGGCGTGCCGGCAACGGATGGCACCTCCAAAGGTGTAGGTCCGCGTTTCCACCCGAGCATGCCGGTGCAGAATCACAACTCGGTCTGGACCTTCGACGGCACTCTTCCGCCGAAATTGCTGATGGTGCGTTATGGCCAACCAGTATTAATGCGCCACTACAACGGCTTGCCGATCGACCCGTCGGCGAACATGGGTTTTGGCTTGCACACCATCAGTACCCACGAACACAACGGTCACGCACCGGCGGAAAGCGATGGTTATGCCAACGCGTTTTTCTTCCCGGGGCAGTATTACGACTATCGCTGGCCGATCCAGCTGGCCGGTTACGACACCATCAACACTGACGCTCATGATCCACGCGCGGCGTTCCCTTGCTCCCCGGGCGAAACCCTGTGGACCAACGACGTCAACCCGAGCCGCAAGACCTGCGAGAACGGAACGATCAAGATCCGTGGCGACTATCGCGAAACCATGAGTACCCACTGGTTCCACGACCACATGCTCGATTTCACCGCGCAAAACGTCTACAAGGGCAACGCGGCGATGATGAACTACTACAGCGCTCTGGACCGTGGCAACGAATCGGTGAACGACGGCGTCAACCTGCGTTTCCCTAGCGGCAGCGCCTTGCCGTGGGGTAACCGTGACTACGACGTCAACCTGGTGTTCGGCGACAAGGCGTGGGATCAGAACGGTCAGTTGTGGTTCAACCCGTTCAACACCGACGGCTTCCTCGGTGATCAGGTGCTGGTCAACTGGCAGTGGAAACCGACCCTGGATGTACGCGCTCGCAGCTACCGGTTCCGCATGCTCAACGGTTCGGTGTCGCGCTACTTCAAGTTCGCCGTTGTCCGTGAAGTCAAAGGCACCAGTGGCGAGTTTCAGGGGCCTAAAGGCTCGGGTGTGTCCTATGCCCGCGTGCCGTTCCACATGATTGCCAACGACGGCAACATCATGGAGCACAGCGTGCCATTCGACGGCACCATGGACCTGGACGCCGATGGCGACAAACAGAACCACAACGCCATCCTGCCGACACAGGGCATTGCCGAGCGATTCGACATCATCGTCAACTTTGCGAAAAACGGCATCAAGCCGGGGGACAAGATCTTTTTCGTCAACTTGCTGGTGCATGATGATGGTAAAGGCCCGAAGGAGCCGGAGACGCTGGCGAACGTGCTCTCCGAAAATTACAAGGCAGTGATCAAGCAAACCAGCAAAGGACCAATGTGGGACAAGGGTGATCCGGCGGTGGGCAAGGTGTTGCAACTCAACGTCAAGCCCTACACCGGACAGGACTTGGCTATGGACCCTGCAGCGTACGAACCGGCCAAACCGGGTAAAGCCGAAGGCCTGGTGATGATCCCGCTGAAGATCCATCGCGACAATGCGGCCGACAAGGCGATACTGGCTCAGGCACGTCACCGGACCTTCACCTTCGGCCGTTCCGACGGCACCGATGAAGCGCCGTGGACAGTCAAGACCGATGGCGGCTTCGGCTTCCACATGGACCCACGTCGTTTGAACGCCGCGACCCAACTGGCCAACGGCCCTACCGATGCAGGGGCCGCCGGTTTCGGCACCCTGGAAGTGTGGAACATTAAGGCCGGCGGCACAGGCTGGAGTCACCCGGTGCATGTACACTTCGAGGAGGGGATCATCCTTAGTCGCGGCGGCAAGGCACCACCGGAATGGGAAAAATGGGCACGCAAGGACGTGTACCGCATCGGCTCGGAAAAAGATGGCCTGGACAGCGTCGAGATGGCCATCAACTTCCGCGAATTCGCCGGGACCTACATGGAGCACTGTCACAACACGCAGCATGAGGACAACTCGATGCTGCTGCGTTGGGACATTGAGAAACCGGGGCAATTCCAGTTGATGCCAACACCGCTGCCAAGCTGGGATGGTGTGCGCTACGTCAGCTCCGCCGCATTGCCAACCTACAAAACCGGTGACGGCGTTGGCCCTAAAGTACCAGTCCAATAAAACGCCGCAAGGGAGCCGACATGAACATGAACATGAGCATGAAAACACCGCGCTCCCGAGCCTTGGGCATGCACTTGATATTGGTACTGGTCAGCTGTCTGCTGGCCAGTCAGGTGCTGCTGGCCCATGAAGGTGTGCTGTCGCCGACGCAGGAGGCGGCGACACCTTGGGGTGGCGATTATTTCCCTAATACCCTGCTGACCGACCAGGACGGTCAGCAGGTGCATTTTTTTGATGACCTGATCAAAGACAAAGTGGTGGTGATCAACTTCATCTTCACCACGTGCAGCGACTCCTGCCCACTGGAAACCGCGCGCCTGCGTCAGGTGCAAAAGCTGCTCGGGGACCGGGTTGGCCAGGACATCTTTTTCTACTCCATCAGCATCGACCCCTTGAGCGACACACCCGAAGTGCTCAAGGCCTATGCACAACGGTTCCAGGTCGGGCCGGGCTGGAAATTCCTCACTGGGGAATTTGCCGACGTCACTGACCTGCGCAAGAAACTCGGGCTGTTCATTGAAGGCGTCGACAACGGACGCAGCAAGGACCACAACCTGAGCCTGATCGTCGGCAATCAGAGCACCGGTCGCTGGATGAAAGCCTCGCCGTTCGAGAACCCGTGGATTCTCGCTGATCAGTTGGCCAACACTTTGCAGAACTGGAAAAAAGCCAGCACGGGAGAAAGCTACGCCAACGCTCCGGAAATTCGCCCGCCGAGCAATGGCGAAGAACTGTTCCGCACCCGCTGCGCGTCGTGCCACAGCCTGGGCCCGATGGACGGGCAGGGCATCGGCATGCGCAGCATCGGCCCTGACCTTATCGGTGTGACCCGGCAACGTGACCCGGCTTGGCTCAGCCGCTGGATTCGCGAGCCGGACCTCATGTTGAAGGAGAAAGACCCGATTGCCATGGAGCTGTATGAACGTTACGACAAAATCTCGATGCCCAACCTGCGTCTGGATGAGAAGTCTGCGCAATCGATTATGGAGTTTTTGCAGGAAGAAACCGATCGCCAGCAACCATTGAAAGCGGCGCAGGCGCAATAGCGGCCAAATAATATCATTGGGTCAGAGACAGGCACGTTCAATGCCACCTACACTGATCCGTGACATGGCTGAACAGGCTTGATGCGAGCATTCAGGACAACCCTATGCCGACACTCGAAAAACAAAAAGAATCGGCGCCGGCCACGCCGAC
>NZ_JBFULH010000438.1:0-3520 GCF_056400445.1 Pseudomonas sp. P5_B2
GTCTGCCTCTGCACTGGCGTCACCGACGGTCAAATCCGCGATGCAATCTATGAAGGTTGCTGCAGCTATAAAGAAGTCCGTCAGGCCACCGGCGTAGCCAGCCAATGCGGCAAATGCGCTTGTCTTGCAAAGGAAGTGGTTCGCGAAACCCTGACCAAATTGCAATCGGCCCAGGCAGCCATTCCGTTCCCTGCAGAATTTACTGCCGCGTAATTACCCTGTTTCAAAGAACCGGACTTGATGTCCGGTTTTTTTATGCCTGAAAATCAACTGCTTACGCTCTAGACGCGGAACACAAACATTCTTATTCCGATTAATTTTCATATAAGTTTCAATAACTTAGGTTTGACACTCTTACATACGCGGCTCAAACTCAGCGTTATAGACAGCTACTTAGGGCAGGACCCCATCATGAAAGGCGACATTACAGTCATCCAGCATCTCAACAAGATCCTTGCCAATGAGCTGGTCGCGATCAATCAATACTTTTTGCATGCGCGCATGTATGAAGATTGGGGCCTGAACAAGCTCGGCAAGCACGAGTACCACGAATCCATCGACGAGATGAAGCACGCGGACAAGCTGATCAAGCGCATCCTGTTCCTTGAAGGCCTGCCGAACGTCCAGGACCTGGGCAAGCTGCAGATCGGCGAACACACCCAGGAAATGCTTGAGTGCGACCTGCGTATCGAGCGCATCGGCCATGCCGATCTGAAAGTCGCTATTGCTCATTGCGAAACGGTCGGCGACTTCGGTAGCCGTGAACTGCTCGAAGACATTCTTGAATCCGAAGAAGAACATATCGACTGGCTGGAAACCCAACTGGGCCTGATCGATAAAGTCGGTCTTGAAAACTATCTGCAATCGCAGATGGGCGAAGACGAGTAAGTTAGCGCCCGCTAAACTCGAGACATTAAAAAGCCCCGCGCTCTTTTTAAAGAGGCGGGGCTTTTTTAATGCCCCTGTAGGAGCTTGGCTTGCCAGCGATGACCGATGACGCGGTGTTACTGATGAACCGCGTCATCGTTCATCGCGAGCAAGCTTTGCTCCTACAGCGACCAATCAGGCTTCGGTCTTGTTGACAGCAGCCGCTTCAACAGCGGCTTTGATCGTGGTCTGCAACGAACCGTCAGCAGCCATCTCGGTCATGATGTCGCTACCGCCGACCAACTCACCACCAACCCACAGCTGCGGGAAGGTTGGCCAGTTGGCGTATTTTGGCAGGTTGGCGCGGATTTCCGGGTTCTGCAGGATGTCCACGTACGCAAACTTCTCACCACATGCCATCACGGCCTGCGCGGCTTTCGCGGAGAAGCCACACTGCGGGGCATTCGGCGAACCTTTCATGTAAAGCAGAATGGTGTTGTTAGCAATCTGCTCTTTAATCGTTTCGATGATATCCATGGAGCACCTCGGCTGAACTTTCCGACTCAGAGGTCGGCTCGGTGGCGCATTGTAACGGAAACCCGAGCGCCATGCTCGGTCTGCCCGACAGACACGATCACGCCGCTGCTACCGTCACCGGCACACCATTTAGCGCCGCATTTCCCGACAACTCGTCCAGCTGACATTCGTCAGTCAGGTCGTTGGCGCTGGAACCCGGCTGGCCACTGGCAATCCTCATCTGCACACCCGGCCGCGCATGACCCCAACCGTGCGGTAGGCTCACCACGCCTTTCATCATGTCCAGGCTGGCGAGCACTTCTACTTCGATCATGCCCACCCGCGAACTCACCCGAACGCGCTGGCCGTCGTGAAGTCCACGACTGGCCAAGTCGTCCGGATGCATCAGCAACTGATGGCGCGGCTTGCCCTTCACCAGGCGCTGGTAGTTGTGCATCCACGAGTTGTTGCTGCGCACATGACGGCGGCCAATCATCAGCAACTGATCAGCGGCGGGTGCCTCTACAGCAGCGAAGCGCGCAAGGTCTGCAAGGATTTCCGGCGGCGCTGCCTGCACGCGCTGATTGGCGGTTTTCAGGCGTGGCGCGAGGTTGGATTTCAGTGCGCCCAAATCGACACCATGAGGATGATCGAACAAGGTTGCCAGCGACAGTTTGTGTTCCGAAGCGTCGCCATAGAATCCCATTCGCAAACCAAGGTCGATCATTTGCGCCGGCGCGATCGTCGGCTTCAATTCCTTGCCGGTCCTGGCGGCAAACGCCTTGGCCAGGCCGACGAAGATCTCCCAGTCATGCAGGGCACCTTCAGGCTTGGCCAGAATTGCACGGTTGAAGCGTGTCACGTTGCGCACGGCGAACATGTTGAATGTGGTGTCGTAGTGATCGTTTTCCAGTGCCGAAGTCGACGGCAGAATCAGGTCGGCATAGCGCGTAGTTTCATTGATGTACAGGTCGACGCTGACCATGAACTCCAAGCCGTCCAGCGCCTGTTCCAGTTGCCGGCCATTGGGTGTGGATAACACCGGATTACCGGCGACGGTGATCAGCGCGCGCACCTGCCCTTCCCCTTCGGTGAGCATCTCTTCGGCCAGGGCTGACACCGGCAACTCACCACCGTACTCCGGGCGACCGGACACGCGGCTTTGCCAGCGATTGAAATGCCCGCCCGAGGTGGACGCTACCAAGTCCACCGCTGGCTCGGTGCACAGCGCGCCACCGACCCGATCCAAGTTGCCAGTGACTAGATTGATCAGTTGCACCAGCCAATGGCACAGCGTACCGAACGCTTGGGTCGAGACGCCCATGCGGCCATAACACACCGCAGTCGGCGCTGCCGCGAAATCCCGGGCCAGTTCGCGGATCTGTTCGGCCGGCACCGCGCACAACGGGCTCATGGCTTCGGCGGTGAACGTGGCGATGGCCTGACGCACATCATCCAGACCATCCACCGGCAAATGGCTGTCACGGGTCAGTTTTTCAGTAAACAAGGTATTGAGCAGCCCGAACAACAAGGCCGCATCACCACCGGGGCGTACGAACAGATGTTGATCGGCCATCGCAGCGGTTTCGCTGCGGCGCGGATCGACCACCACCACTTTGCCGCCCCGGGACTGAATCGCTTTCAAGCGTTTTTCCACATCCGGCACGGTCATGATGCTGCCGTTGGAAGCCAGCGGGTTACCGCCGAGGATCAGCATGAAATCGGTGTAATCAATGTCCGGGATTGGCAACAAAAAACCATGGCCGTACATCAGATGACTGGTCAGGTGATGCGGCAACTGGTCAACCGAAGTCGCGGAAAAGCGATTGCGGGTTTTCAGCAGGCCGAGAAAGTAATTGCTGTGGGTCATCAACCCGTAGTTGTGAACGCTGGGGTTACCTTGATACACCGCCACCGCGTTCTGCCCGTGACGTTCCTGAATCGCCGCCAGACGTTCGGCGACGAGGCTGAAGGCGTCATCCCACGCGATAGGCTGCCATTCACTGCCCACACGCAACATAGGCTGACGCAGACGATCCGGATCGTTCTGAATATCTTGCAGCGCCACCGCTTTGGGGCAGATGTGGCCGCGGCTGAATGTATCCAGCGGGTCACCCTTGATCGAGGTGATTTGCAC
>NZ_JBFULH010000439.1:0-3477 GCF_056400445.1 Pseudomonas sp. P5_B2
CAATGGCACAAACCGGTACCGTTTGAACAAACCCCGGTATGGCGGCCTGAACCCGTTGAGAATCCGCATTTGCCAATGACTCATGATCGAGTCGGCGACGATTTCTGGACCTATGACTTCCATCAGAAACTGAACAAGATCCTCAATGATGCCAGGGTCAGGGCGGTCCCCACCGACGATGAGGACGAACGTTCACGTTGGGCCCGATGGGACAGCTTCCAGAAAATAGCGCTGGCTATTGTTCAAGTGGCCGTATTGGTGGCCGCCCCCTTTGTGCCTCTGCTTGGCGAGCTGATGCTGGCCTATACCGTCTATCAATTACTGGATGAAACATTCGAAGGCATTATTGAGTGGGCAGAAGGGCTGCGAACCGAAGCCGCCGAGCATCTATTCGGCGTGTTTGAAAGCCTCATCCAACTGGGAGCATTCGCGGTAGGTGGCAAGGTGCTGGGTGAACTGCTGCCCTTCAAATCGTCCCCGTTTGTTGAGCGCATGAAAGTCGTGGAGATGGGCAGCGGGCAATCTCGGTTATGGAACCCGAACCTTGAGCGTTACACGTTACCGGTGACGCTGAGCGAGAGCGCTCGACCTGACGCCAAGGGGATTTATCGGCATGAGGGACAAGAAGTACTTGCGCTAGATAGCAGGCTTTTTGCGATCAGGCAGGAGCCCGGCCTGGATCAGTACCACATTCAACATCCTGCCCGAGCCGATGCCTATTCGCCCCGGCTCGCCCATAACGGCGTCGGCGCCTGGACCCACGAAGCAGAACGCCCTGAGGCGTGGCAGGGAGACACGCTGATGCGGCGTCTGGGGCACAGCGTCGAGACATTTTCCGATCAGACTCTTGAGCAGATTCGCACGACCAGCGGGGTGGAAGATAACGTACTGCGCAGGCTGCATGTCGAGCATGAGCGGCCACCCGCATTGCTGGTCGAAACGATCAGACGCTTCAAGGCCGACCAGGAGATTCAGGCGTTCATCGAGCAGATGAGCAGCGACGACCCTGAGGTATTCGGCAAAGCGGACCGGAAGACCCAACTGGAACTGCTGACGCGCCATGGAAAATGGCCGCAGTTTCGTGGGATCGAGTGGCTGGACGGTGAGGGCAAGGTGCTTTGGAACCATGTACCGGAGTCGGCCACGGTTCCGCTGTTGCAAATCAGAGAGTCGAAGGGCGGTTCTGGCGATCTGGCAAAAACACTGCTGCGGGGCCTGGACGAGTCGCAGATCAGATACTTGCTCGAGGAGGCGGGCATGGGACCTGTTGCCCTTGATGTGCGAGCCTCCCGGTTGCGTGCGCTGATTGCCGGATTGGCCAAGGACAGAGCAGCCAAACTGGTCGATTCCCGCTATAAGCTCTTCGAGCGTGCAGGCGATACGAATGTCAGTCCGCATGTTCAGATGTTGCGTAACGACTTTACTCAGCTGCCGCGAACGGTTGCGGAAGAACTGTTGATCGACGCCACGTCTGCAGAACGACTGCAAATGAGCGAAGGGCGGCAAATACCATTGCGTCTTCGACAGTCTGCCCGGGCTGCAATGCTTGAGTTACGTGTCCTGCGTAGCTACGAGGGGTTGTATCTGAAGTCGAGTGAAAACGTCGATACTGCACGGTTGGTCTTGCACAGCCTGGAGATGCTGGCGGGGTGGTCGCACAATCTTCGTCTCGAAATCCGCAGTATGGCGTTAGACGGGCCGCTGCTGGACAGTGTCGGGCCGCTGGAGGCATTTGAACGAAAAGTCTTGGTGCTGAGCGATGAGGGCGCTTTTCAGTCCTATGACGCCGAGGGTAATGCCCTGCATGGTATTGATGATCTATACACCTCGATCTTACAGGCGTTGCCGGATTCCAGTCGTAATGCACTGGGCTACGACATTGGCCAGGGGACTCGGTTGAAACAAACCCTGCAAAAGGCGCCGTTGGCGCAGAAAGCCTTTCGCGAGGTCCTTTTGCAGCACCCGGTTCGCAAGCCTGCCTATGACCCTGCTGTCATGCGGTTAAGGGGGGGCATGCAGGGTTATGAGGCGTTGGCGGTTGGACCGGACTTGGTATCCACGCCAATGGAACGCTTCAAGACGCTTTATCCGCGCACGACGACCGATACCTTTGCCGCGTTCATGCAGTCCTTTGCTACTGAAGCACAGGCCGTGGACGCCATCAGGACGCGAGAAGTCGAGTTTGACGGGCTGACCAAAGCGCTTGATAACTGGGTGGCGATTGAGAAAGGTGAACTTTTGCCGRTGGATCAGCGCTATCACAAAGGGCGCTTTGCCAAAGCTCTCAAGCAATGTTGGCAGGCTGGGGGGGAGTTGATGCCGGAAGGCTATACCCTGGATCTGAACTTTCATTGGCCGAGTGATTTTCTGGAGTATCTGCCGGCATTGGACGCGGACTTCCGTCACGTCAGTGCGCTGCAGTTTCGCCATGTTGAGTTGCGTACTGATATCACCGGTTTTCTTGAGTATTTTCCGAACTTGAGAACGCTCGACTTGAGTGATAACGCTCTGGCAGTGCCGCCTCTATTACAAGCAAACCTGCCGGTGCTTGAGCACTTGAATCTGTCCAACAACCAACTGGCGCTGACGGTTCAAAGCGAGACTGATCTGGGCGGGCTGACGTATCTGCAATCCTTGAGGCTGGGCAATAACCCAACATTGGGTCGGGTGCCGGATATCAGCAGGATGCCCGAACTGAATCAACTGGATCTGCACAATACAGGTGTAACCGAATGGCCAACTGGCCTGTTTGCGTTAGCGAGGCCGCGCACCTTCGAACTGGACTTGCAAGGAAACCCGATCGAACAGGTTCCGCACGTCGCTGCAGGTTCAGAGCAGGCACGCCTCGTTGCCCGAACCCGCTTGAATCGCGATCAGCTCAGTGATCAAAGCCGTCAGCAGTTTCACGACACGATGCGCTCGGTGGGTTACGACGCGACCCGCAGTTACCCGCCCAAGGGTGAGGAAACCAGTATTTACTGGCTTGAGGCGCTGGCTGGCGAGCAGCAAGAAGCCAGGCAAAAAACCTGGGATGAACTTGAGCGAGAGCCAAACGCTCAAGGGTTTTTTGAGGTGCTGGAACAACTCGGTGAGTCAGCCGACTACGTCGATGAAGCCTACCGCCCAGGGCTGACAGATCGGGTGTGGCGAATGCTCGACGCCGCATCAGAGAACACGGCGCTGCGTGAAGAGTTGTTCCGAATGGCGAGCAACCCGGACTCGTGCGCAGATGCTGGCGCGCAGATTTTCAATGAAATGGGAGGCAAAGTGCTGACCCATGAAGCGTATCTGGCAGGCAGTCCTGAGCAGATCGAAGCCAGCCTGGTCAGACTGGCCAAGGGTAAGTCACGCCTGGATCAGGTGAATGAAATTGCCCGAGCGACTATTAAGAGTCGGTTACAGGCAGGGGAAACTTTCCAGGCGCTCGACGAGGACGGTGAAATCTCCGGGACTATTGATGAGGTGGAAGTTTACCTG
>NZ_JBFULH010000440.1:0-3464 GCF_056400445.1 Pseudomonas sp. P5_B2
CTCTAGGAGTTTCCATGGATATGCAGGCCTGGCGATCGCGCCTGATGACGGGGCAATGGTTCAGTCATCTACCTGTTCCCTTACAGGATAGTCTGCTGGCGGCGGCCCGGATTCGGCGTTTGTCGTCGGGGCAGATGTTGTTCAAGCGAGGGGATCCGCCGTGCGGGTTGTATGCGGTGCTCGAAGGTTCGGTGCGCATCGGTGCGGTCAGTGAACAGGGCAAGGAAGCGCTGCTGAGCCTGGTGGAACCGCCACACTGGTTCGGCGAAATCTCCCTGTTTGATGGCCAGCCGCGTACCCACGATGCCTTCGCCGTCGGCCAGTGCGTGTTGTCGCACATTGCGCAGGCGACGCTGCTGAAGTTGCTGGACGAACAACCGGTGTATTGGCGGCAACTGGCGTTGCTGATGAGCCACAAACTGCGCCTGACCTTCATCAACCTCGAACAGCTGAGCCTGATGCCAGCCCCGGCACGCTTGGCGCATCGTTTACTGATGATCGCCGAGGGTTACGGCGATATCGATGCACCTCGCCGGGTGCTGCAACTGCCGCAGGAGCAATTGGCTTCGATGCTTTCGCTGTCGCGCCAGACGACTAATCAGATTCTCAAGGACTTGCAGGGGCAGGGGATTCTGAATCTCAAGTATGGCGAGATCGAAATTGTCGATGCGGAGCGGCTGCGGGCACTGGCGATTTTTTGAAATGCAACGTTATGGGTGGGCTTTACCAGCGAAGACGCCTAGCCTGTGACGACGATAATCGAGGTGTGCCATGCGTGTACTGCTAGTAGAAGACGATCCGGAGACCGCCAAACTCCTGGCCAACGGCCTGAATGAGGCGGGCTATTCGGTGGATGTAGCGCTCAACGGCATGGACGGCCGGCGCTTTATCGAGTCCGGCGAATACGAACTGATCATCCTCGACGTGATGTTGCCAGGGCTGAACGGCTGGCAATTGCAGCAGCAGGTTCGTAAGCTCGGCGAAACGCCGGTGCTGTTCCTCACCACCAGGGACGGCATCGAGGATCGCCTGCGCGGGCTCGAACTGCATGAGGATGATTATTTGCTCAAGCCATTTGCGGTGAGCGAACTGGTGGCGCGGGTGCGCAAGTTGTTGCGGCGGGATCGGGGGCGCTGAGGGATTTTTGTGGTGTCTGGTCGTGCCTCATCGCGAGCAGGCTCACTCCCACAGTGTTCCGCGCTAGCCACAGATTTTTGGGGTCAACACAGATCCCTTGTGGGAGCGAGCCTGCTCGCGATGAGGCCGGAACAGACAAAACACCTTCCGAATCTTTCAGCGCAACCCATCCCGAAACTGCCCCGGCGTCATCCCGGTCCAGCGCTTGAACGCGCGGCTGAAGCTGCTGGTATCGGCAAACCCCAACAGGTAACTGACTTCACTCAACGAACATTGCGGATCACGYAGGTGCAGCAGCGCCAGGTTTTCGCGGCTTTCATTGAGCAGCGTATCGAATCGACAGCCTTCGTCCGCCAAGTGCCGTTGCAGACTGCGCAAGCTCAAGTGCAGGGCTTTGGCGATGAGTTCGGCGCTGGGTTCGCCTTCGGGCAATTGCTCTTCAATGGCGTCTCGGACTTTGCGCTCCCAGGTCAACGGTTTCAGTTGCGCCAGGGTGCGTTTGAGTACGGTTTCGTTGTGTTCAGCCAGTTCTGGATTGGCGTCATCCAAGTGGCTGTCGAAATCCACCAGAGAAAACTCCACACGATCTTCGTCGGCCGAAAAGTACACCGGTGAGCGGAAAACTTTGTGCCATTGGTGCGCGTCGGCCGGCTCCGGTCGGCGCAGATATACCGCCAGCGGTGCATAGTCGCGACCGAGGCGATTGCGGCAGGTGCGCACGTAAATCGCAGTGAAAGCGTCGATGGCTTCGAATGCTGGCGCCGGGTTGCCGGCAGGGATTTTCAGACGAAAGCGGTAGCGATCCTCGGTGCGGGTCAGCTCCAGTTCCAGGGCATCGCTGACCACTTGGTGATATCGCACGATACGCTCGAACACCTCGCGCAAACTGCCGCTGGCCACTAGCGCATAACCGAGCGCATGAAACGTGGTGGGGCTGACAAAACGCGACACGCGCAGGCCAATTGCCGGATCGCCACTGACCCGCACGGCAATTTCCCATAGGCGCGTGGTGCCGGACAACGGGTAACGGGCGTTCGGGTCGTCCATCAATTGCGGATCAAGCCCCGCCTGGTGGCACAGGGCGGTGCTGTCGAGGCCCAGGGCATCGAGTTGTTTGCGCAGGGCGCGGGTCCAGCTGGCGAGGGAGGTCGGTTCAGTCATGCGAATTGGCGCTTCCGGTCAACAGGTTGGCGTTCACGGCTACCACCTTGTATGGAGGCGCAAGGCAGGATGCGAACATCAATAACCAGAGGATGGAAGCATGGACGGTACTTCTGCAAGTCCCCAGCGACTGAATGCAGCACAGCGATCGGCACATATTCGTGAAGTGGTGCTGGCCAAGGGCGTTGAATTGCGCAAACGCCACCCGATTCTCAATCATCAGGACGCCCTCGGCGCCGGTATTCTGGCCTTCGCTCTGGCCGGAATGATCGGTTCGGCGGCGCTGTACATGACCGGGTATATGGCCTGGTGGGTGTGCCTCTTGCTCAATGCGTTTTTCGCCTCGTTGACCCACGAGCTGGAACACGACCTGATACATAGCATGTACTTTCGCAAACAGCGCGTGCCGCACAACTTGATGATGGGGCTGGTATGGCTGGCGCGGCCGAGCACGATCAACCCGTGGATCCGTCGCCATCTGCACCTCAATCACCACAAGGTATCGGGCACTGAAACCGACATGGAAGAACGCGCCATCACCAATGGCGAGCCTTGGGGGGTTGCGCGCTTGCTGATGGTCGGCGACAACATGATGTCGTCATTAATCCGCATGCTGCGGGCCAAGACCTGGGCTCACAAGTTCAGCATCGTCCAGCGCACAGTGAAGGTCTACGCGCCGCTCGCGCTGGTGCATTGGGGCGCGTGGTACATGTTCCTCGGCTTCCACGCGGCCAACGGCATCGCGTCGCTGACGGGAGCGCCGATTGAGTGGTCGGCGACGACCTTGTCGGTGATGCAGGTGATCGACATCGCAGCGGTGGTGATCATCGGCCCGAACGTGTTGCGTACGTTCTGCCTGCACTTCATCAGCTCGAACATGCACTACTACGGTGACGTGGAGCCGGGCAACGTGATCCAGCAGACCCAAGTGCTGAATCCTTGGTGGATGTGGCCATTGCAGGCGTTCTGCTTCAACTTTGGCAGCAGCCACGGCATACACCACTTCGTGGTGAAGGAACCGTTTTACATCCGCCAGATGACCGTGCCGATGGCGCATAAAGTGATGCGTGAGATGGGTGTGCGGTTCAATGATTTCGGCACGTTTGGCCGGGCGAACCGGTTTGTACGCACAGATGTGGCGCAACCACAGGAGGTTCGTACCGCAC
>NZ_JBFULH010000441.1:0-3447 GCF_056400445.1 Pseudomonas sp. P5_B2
GCCCGGGAAATCGCCATGCCGGTGGTGTCCATGACCATCACCCTGGCGGCGGTCTACGCGCCGATTGGCTTCCTGACGGGGCTCACGGGGGCGCTATTCAAAGAGTTTGCCCTGACGCTGGCCGGGGCGGTGGTGATCTCCGGGGTCATTGCACTGACCTTGTCACCGATGATGTGCGCACTGCTGCTGCGTCACGATGAAAACCCCAGCGGCCTGGCCCATCGCCTGGATCTGATTTTCGAAAGCCTCAAGCGCCGTTATCAAAGCATGCTTCACGGCACCCTCAACACCCGGCCGGTGGTGCTGGTGTTCGCGGTGATTGTGCTATGCCTGATTCCGGTACTGCTCAAGTTCACCAAGTCGGAGCTGGCACCGGACGAGGACCAGGGCATCATTTTCATGCTGGCCAACGCTCCGCAACCGACCAACCTCGACTACCTGAACACCTACACCGACGAATTCATCACCATTTTCAAGTCGTTTCCCGAGTACTACTCCTCATTTCAAATCAACGGGTTCAACGGCGTGCAATCGGGGATTGGCGGTTTCCTGCTCAAACCTTGGAATGAACGCGACCGCACGCAGATGGCAATCCTGCCCGAGGTCCAGCGCAAACTGGAGGGTATTTCCGGCTTGCAGATCTTCGGCTTCAACCTGCCCTCCCTGCCCGGCACCGGCGAGGGGCTGCCGTTCCAGTTCGTCATCAATACGGCCAACGATTACGAGTTGCTGCTGCAAGTGATGGACCGAGTGAAAAAGCGCGCAATGGAGTCCGGCAAGTTCGCCTTCGTCGACGTCGACCTGGCTTTCGACAAACCGGAAGTGGTGGTCGATATCGACCGCGCCAAAGCCGCGCAGATGGGTGTGTCGATGCAAGACCTGGGCGGAACGCTGGCGACCTTGCTGGGTGAGGCGGAAATCAACCGTTTCACCATCGAGGGTCGCAGTTACAAGGTCATTGCGCAGGTTGAACGCCCGTTCCGGGATAACCCGGACTGGMTCAACAACTAYTACGTGAAGAACACCCAAGGCGAATTGTTGGCTCTGTCGACCCTGATWACCGTGACYGAYCGTGCSCGACCGCGRCAGTTGAACCAGTTCCAGCAACTCAATTCGGCCATYCTGTCAGGGGTGCCACTGGTCAGCATGGGCGAAGCCATCGATGTCGTGCGCCAGATCGCCCGGGARGAAGCSCCGGCGGGCTTCGCCGTCGACTATGCCGGCGCATCGCGGCAATACGTTCAGGARGGCAGCGCGCTGTGGGTGACCTTCGCCCTGGCACTGGCGATCATCTTCCTGGTACTGGCCGCGCAGTTTGAAAGCTTTCGCGAYCCGCTGGTRATTCTGGTGACYGTACCGCTRTCGATTTGCGGTGCGTTGATYCCRCTGTTCCTTGGCTGGTCGAGCATGAACATCTAYACCCAGGTCGGCCTGGTGACGCTGATCGGGCTGATCAGCAAGCACGGGATTCTGATCGTCGAGTTCGCCAACCTGCTCCGCAAGGAAAAGGGCCTGACGGCTCGCGAAGCGGTCGAGGAAGCGGCGGCCATTCGGCTTCGCCCAGTACTGATGACCACGGCAGCGATGGTGTTCGGCATGGTGCCCTTGATCATCGCCACGGGCGCGGGTGCGGTGAGCCGGTTTGATATCGGTATGGTGATCGCCACAGGGATGTCGATCGGTACGCTGTTTACCCTGTTCGTGTTGCCGTGCATCTATACCTTGCTGGCCAAACCCGACACCAAAGAACACACCTAACTCTCTGTAGGAGCAAGCTGGATCATTGGTACAAGGCCTACGCTGTACCGCATGACTACAGCCATCAGGGCGGCCACAGGCCGGACAATCYCTCTCYTCCCAMGGGCCAWGACACTGAAKGCGTTCAGCRACACCTGCACAAACAAGACAGCTCATGGGATCACCATTATTTTTAATAGTTTGTAGCTGATCCGTCTTTTTTCARCTGCTTTAATCTAATAACTCACCGCGYGTTCAATMACCTTGAAAAACGTCGGGCCCCGCAGGCCAAGAATGAAAATCTGGCCATTTAGCCGACAGCACAAATCTATGTAGCCACCTGGCCAGCCCCACCCAAAAGTGTTGAAGTGGACGCCTGTTGCGAAGTAATCATCTATAGATGAGGGTGAGAGATTGATTGATGCCATCTCACATCGATGACCCCAAGTCGTTCTGCAAACTCAACAATGGTTGAATAGGTCCCCTCCCAGTTCGACGGTCTTTCCCAAAGAACGGCGGCAGAATCAAACAGCGCGTAACACACTGCATCGTGCGAAGTAAGACAATTAGCGGGATGCTCAAACACCTTTCTTTGACCTTGGAAGCTGTAGCAAATCGTAAAAGTCATGACGCCCTCCAGCGAAAAAGGCAATTGGCCATCAGTACTGAGCATAGTCACTGAGCAGCAATTCATAGGGCAAAAAGTCACCGTTTATCGGGATGGCACCTTTACGGGATTGCTATGACAGCAACCTGTCTACCAAGGCAAAAATCCGATTCTCGATAATGAGCCTGGCCTCCCGTTCCCGTAGTAGCGGGGACGACCTGAAAGGTCGATTACGCCTGTTGCAACCCCTCTGTGATGAAGCTAAGCGACCCGCTCCAACGCATCCAGCAAGCCRAYAAATTCCAGCGAAAGCTTATGACGAGGGGCCAAATGGATGAGGGGGACTGACACTTCGTGAGATTCGCGCATCTTGAYGGAGCTGCTCAGGTAAACCGGTAGCACAGGTAAACCTTCWGCCAGCAGCTCATCAACGAGACTTTGRTGCAAGCCAGTGCGYCCAKYGAACTGATTAACCACCACCCCTTCCACYTTCAGTGATTCATTGTGATCACAACGTAGATCTTCTACCTCCGCGATGACGCGATGCAGCGCCTGACGGAAAAAGCTGGCGCAATCGAATGGGATCAGCAAACTGTCCGCAGCCACCAGTGCGCTGAAGGTGTAAAAGTTCAATGACGGAGGGGTATCGATATAAATGCGATCATAATCTTCCGACAGCTCTACCAGTAACCTGCGCAGCTTATTGATCTTGAACTTGCTCTAGGGTGGTGGCACTGGACTCACACCGACCCGCGAGGTCAGCAGGGCTTCGCAGTCCGTCGGAATGGCGCTCGTCAGCTACCTTATTCGCTCACTGCAGACTACAGTTTTGTTTCAGTTTTGAGTCAGTCGACATTTATCGTTTGTGTCAGTCCGAAGACGAGCACTACCCGCTCAACACAAAAAAAACTTAACTGTTCACGAGGATGGTGAGAAATGCATTCGACCCTGAACGTATCCCGCGCTCAAATGCGGGAAGCCGAACCGGTGTTAAAGCGTCTTGACCAGGAGATGGAGATGATCAACTTCGACCCTGCCGTCCCATCCAGCGTCGAATCAGCTACGCAACGGGTCATGGATATAATTGACGAACTCTTGGGTGG
>NZ_JBFULH010000442.1:0-3428 GCF_056400445.1 Pseudomonas sp. P5_B2
CCTTTGAACCTGCCCACAACAAATCGTGTACAACTTTTTATATTTAACTGGAACAATCCAATAGTTTTTTGAGAACATCCCGTTCCCCGACATGACTGCAATGCGTCACGGGGTCGCAGAACGACGTAATTAGTCTAATTTTCACAAGCGCAATTCATCATGTAGTATGCCGCAGCGCGCACTACATAACGTTGGATCGATGTCTGCCACAGGCATACTCGCAACCCTGAAAAGCCCAGTCAGCAAGGCCTCAAAGCCGTTGATCGGACCGAACCCAGCCGCCCGTTTGGGCATGTACTGGAGGACGGGTTTGTGGTTTAAATGGCCATAGGCTTCATTGTCAAAATTGAAGAGCTGAAAAGCGAAATAGCTGAGCAGAGTGAGGCAAGCAATGACTGAACACGTTCAAGTCGGTGGCCTGCAGGTCGCCAAAGTCCTGTTCGACTTCGTGAACAACGAAGCCATTCCCGGTACCGGCCTCACCGCCGATAAGTTCTGGGCCGGTGCCGACAAGGTCATTCATGACCTGGCGCCGAAGAACAAAGCCCTACTCGCCAAACGCGATGATTTCCAGGCTCGTATCGATGGCTGGCACCAATCCCGTGCCGGTCAGGCGCACGACGCCGCGGCTTATAAAGCCTTCCTGCAAGACATCGGTTATCTGCTGCCAGAAGCAGCCGATTTCCAGGCAACGACGCAGAACGTCGATGACGAAATCGCCCGCATGGCCGGTCCACAGCTCGTGGTTCCGGTGATGAATGCCCGTTTCGCGCTCAATGCTTCGAACGCCCGCTGGGGTTCGCTGTACGACGCGCTCTACGGCACCGACGCCATTAGCGAAGCTGACGGCGCGGAGAAAGGCAAAGGCTACAACAAGGTTCGCGGCGACAAGGTCATTGCCTTCGCCCGTGCTTTCCTCGACGAAGCAGCTCCCTTGGCGGCCGGCTCCCACGTCGATTCCACCGGCTACAAAATCGTTGACGGCAAATTGGTGGTCGCCCTTAAAGGTGGCAGCAACACCGGCCTGCGCAACGACGCCCAACTGATCGGCTTCCACGGCGAAGCTAACGCTCCGACCGCGATCCTGCTGAAAAACAACGGCCTGCATTTCGAAATCCAGATCGATGCCAGTACTCCGGTCGGCCAGACCGACGCTGCCGGCGTCAAAGACATCCTGATGGAAGCCGCGCTGACCACCATCATGGACTGCGAAGATTCCGTCGCCGCCGTCGATGCTGATGACAAAGTGGTGATCTACCGCAACTGGCTCGGCCTGATGAAGGGCGATCTGTCGGAAGAAGTCTCCAAGGGCGGCCAKACCTTTACCCGCACCATGAACGCCGACCGCACCTACACCGGTGTCGATGGCAAAGAACTGAGCCTGCACGGTCGTTCGTTGTTGTTCGTGCGTAACGTCGGTCACCTGATGACCATCGACGCCATCATCGATAAAGACGGCAACGAAGTACCGGAAGGCATTCTCGACGGTCTGGTGACCAGCCTCGCGGCTGTCCACAGCCTTAACGGCAGCAATTCACGCAAGAACAGCCGCACCGGTTCGGTTTACATCGTGAAGCCGAAAATGCACGGCCCGGAAGAAGCTGCGTTCACCAACGAGCTGTTCGGTCGCATCGAAGAAATTCTCGGCTTGCCGCGCAACACGCTGAAAGTCGGGATCATGGACGAGGAGCGCCGCACCACGGTCAACCTCAAGGCCTGCATCAAGGCCGCCAGCGAGCGCGTGGTGTTTATCAACACCGGTTTCCTCGACCGCACGGGCGATGAAATCCACACCTCCATGGAAGCCGGGCCGATGGTGCGCAAGGCCGACATGAAGGCCGAGAAGTGGATTGGCGCTTACGAGAACTGGAACGTCGATATCGGTTTGAGCACCGGCCTGCAAGGTCGCGCGCAGATTGGTAAAGGCATGTGGGCCATGCCCGACCTGATGGCCGCGATGCTCGAACAGAAAATCGCTCACCCACTGGCCGGCGCCAACACTGCCTGGGTTCCATCGCCGACCGCCGCTGCACTGCACGCGCTGCATTACCACAAGGTTGACGTGTTCGCCCGTCAGGCTGAACTGGCCAAGCGTACTCGTGCTTCGGTGGACGACATCCTGACCATTCCATTGGCGGTGAACCCGCAATGGACCGCAGAACAGATCAAGAACGAACTGGACAACAACGCCCAGGGCATTCTCGGTTATGTCGTGCGCTGGATCGACCAGGGCGTGGGTTGCTCGAAAGTGCCGGACATCAACGACGTCGGCCTGATGGAAGACCGTGCGACGCTGCGTATTTCCAGCCAGCACATCGCCAACTGGCTGCGCCACGGCATCGTCACCGAAGAACAAGTGATGGAAAGCCTCAAGCGCATGGCGCCAGTGGTTGACCGTCAGAACGCCAATGACGCGCTGTACCGTCCGCTGGCTCCGAACTTCGACAGCAACATCGCCTTCCAGGCGGCGGTCGAACTGGTGGTCGAAGGCACCAAACAGCCGAACGGCTACACCGAGCCGGTTCTGCACCGTCGTCGTCGCGAGTTCAAGGCTGCCAATGGCCTGTAAGTAAGCGATAACACCGCGCAAAAAAAGGCCCTGATCGAAAGATCAGGGCCTTTTTATTAGCGCCTGCAATGACTTGTGGCGAGGGGGCTTGCCCCCGTTCGGCTGCGCAGCAGTCGTAAAGTCAGCGCACGCGATATATCAAGATAAAAGCAGGTGCGAAGATTAGGGCCGCTTTGCAGCCCAACAGGGGCAAGCCCCCTCGCCACAAAAGCTCTTCAGCTAACGTTGGGGCTCTATTCCCAGCTCATGCTTGACCAAACCCAGCAATATCTCGGGATCAATAGGCTTGAGCAGAAAATCCACCACGCTCAAATGCATGGCCGCGATGGCGTCTTTTACGTCAGCGTCACCGGAGATGATGATGATCGGCAAGGCCGCCCGTACCGACTCACGTACCTGACGGATAAGTTCGAGGCCATCGACATTGCCCATGCGCAAGTCAGTGATCACCAGACCGATTGAAAGCTTTTGCACTTCTTCTTCAGTAACCAGCAGCTTGAGTGCGCTTTCACCGCTGGCAGCGGTGATGCAGCGAATACCGTTCAATCCAAGAATTTGCGACAACAACTCGCGCGCGTCTTTATCGTCATCGACGATCAGAACCCGCTGCAGCGGCAAATCGGGTTCGAGCATGACGGCACTCAGCGCCTCGCGCTCGGCATCACTCAAAATATCTTGGTCGGACATGGCGTTCTCTACGTTTTCAATCCAATCCCTCAGCACATTCGTCAGACATCGCTAAGCAGATCACCAATGTGCACTTCGTCGGAAAGATTTCCAAGAGGCAAATTGAACAGTTTTTCGTAGATTTGCTTCAGGCGCATCCAAAATCGCACCCTAGGGGCGGCCAACCTAGACT
>NZ_JBFULH010000443.1:0-3421 GCF_056400445.1 Pseudomonas sp. P5_B2
GAGGAAGAAATCGCTGAAGTCGTGTCGAAGTGGACCGGCATTCCGGTGTCGAAAATGCTCGAAGGCGAGCGCGACAAGCTGATGAAGATGGAAAGCCTGTTGCACCAGCGTGTGATCGGTCAGGACGAAGCTGTGATCGCGGTTTCCAACGCGGTGCGCCGTTCCCGGGCCGGGTTGTCCGACCCGAACCGCCCAAGTGGTTCGTTCATGTTCCTCGGCCCGACCGGTGTCGGTAAAACCGAGCTGTGCAAGGCCCTGGCCGAGTTCCTCTTTGATACCGAAGAGGCGATGGTGCGGATCGATATGTCCGAGTTCATGGAAAAACATTCCGTGGCTCGACTGATCGGTGCGCCACCAGGGTACGTGGGCTATGAAGAGGGTGGTTACCTGACCGAGGCGGTGCGTCGCAAGCCTTACTCGGTAATCCTCCTGGATGAGGTCGAGAAGGCCCACCCGGATGTGTTCAACATTTTGCTGCAAGTGCTGGAAGATGGCCGCTTGACCGACAGCCATGGCCGCACGGTAGATTTCAAGAATACTGTGATCGTCATGACGTCCAACCTGGGCTCGGTGCAGATCCAGGAACTGGTCGGTGATCGTGAAGCGCAACGTGCGGCGGTGATGGATGCGATTTCCACCCACTTCCGGCCGGAGTTCATCAACCGGGTCGACGAAGTGGTGATCTTCGAGCCGTTGGCGCGGGATCAGATCGCGGGCATTACCGAGATCCAGTTGGGACGCCTGCGCAGTCGTCTGACCGAGCGTGAGCTGAAGCTTGATCTGAGCCCTGAGGCCATGGATAAGCTGATCGCAGTGGGTTACGACCCGGTGTATGGCGCACGTCCGCTCAAGCGAGCGATTCAGCGCTGGATCGAGAACCCGTTAGCTCAGTTGATTCTGTCGGGTCGTTTCCTGCCCGGCGACACCGCCAAAGGTGTGGTGGAGAACGACGAAATCGTATTCGTCTGATCCATTCAGGCAGCAAAACTGATCAGGCCTCGCATTGCGAGGCCTTTTTTTCGCCAGGCTGTTGAACTCTAAGGAAAAGGCTTGTAAAGTGCGCCCCGCAGTAAGTCACCCGGAAGGGTTTTTGCTCCCCAAGCAGAAATCTGAAATAAGTTGCAAATCATTAACTTGAAAGCAATTTAGGGGGTTGACAGAGGTGTTTAAAATTGTAGAATAGCGCGCCTCAGACACACTAACGCAGCGATGCGAAAGGGTCGAAGAGAACGCAAAAAGCTTCACCGTTGTAAATTGAAATATGTAGTTCCGTGATAGCTCAGTCGGTAGAGCAAATGACTGTTAATCATTGGGTCCCAGGTTCGAGTCCTGGTCACGGAGCCAATTTCAAACCGGGGTATAGCGCAGTCCGGTAGCGCGCCTGCTTTGGGAGCAGGATGTCAGGAGTTCGAATCCCCTTACCCCGACCATTTTTGGGTCGTTAGCTCAGTTGGTAGAGCAGTTGGCTTTTAACCAATTGGTCGTAGGTTCGAATCCCACACGACCCACCATTTTTGAAACCAGTTAACGCTGGAATCAGATCTTAAGATCAGAGGCCAAAAGCGCTGATCGAAGAAGGCGACTTGTAAAGGTCGCCTTTTTTTTACCGGGGTATAGCGCAGTCCGGTAGCGCGCCTGCTTTGGGAGCAGGATGTCAGGAGTTCGAATCCCCTTACCCCGACCATATTAAAAATCCTCGTATCGAAAGATACGGGGATTTTTTTTGTCTGTGAAAATCAAAAAGCCCCGCTTCTCGGTGGAGAAAGCAGGGCCTGATACTCAGCGGCTTAGGCTTCTTGGTCTTTCAGGTGCTCGAACAATCCTTTTGGCATTTTCTTGCCGTTGGCTTCGTAGTTGGCTTTCACGTTATCAAACGCCTCTTGCTCGTCGATGAAGCCGTCATGGTTGGTATCGATTTTGTCGAAATTAGCTTTCGGCGCAACTTTCAGGAATTCCGCGCGGGATACTTTGCCATCGTCATCGGTGTCGGTTTTTGCCATCGACGCATCGCCACACTTGCCTTCACCGCATTTGCCTTCAGGGGTTTTTACCACCTGTTCAGCCGAGGCCAGCAGATAGCCTTGAGTCAACGGCTGCGAAGCGAACACGGAGCCGGTCAACATCATGCCGCCAGCCAGAACAGCGCCGAGCAGACCAATAGTGTTTTTGGTGGTACGGGACATTTCAAATCTCCTGGGTTGCACGACACAACCGCTTGATAAAGGGTTGCCACGTAAGTGCGGCGACAACCGAAGCAGGCAGGCTGCCTTGCTTGGGTGTGGCCATTTAGCGGGATGGGTGTATCGCTACTGTGTCGCGCAAGGGGGGAGTTTGTAAGCGAAGGGGCGGAATCGTGGGGGAGATACAGTGGGACACAGATCTCCAAATCAGTGGAGATCAAATGTAGGAGTGAGCCTGCTCGCGATGGCGGTATGTCAGGCGACATTGATGTCGACTGTTCAGACGCATCGCGAGCAGGCTCGCCCCCACAGTTGGTTGGGTGTCAGTGCAGCTTGAGTCGCGGCTCAGTCCCGCGCCCGATCTTGCTGCCCAGCATCAGCATCGCCGTACGAAACGCGCCATACAGCGCCATCTGGTGCATGCGGTACAGCGACACGTAAAACATCCGCGCCAGCCAGCCTTCCAGCATCACACTGCCGGTCAGGTTGCCCATCAAGTTACCCACAGCCGAAAAGCGTGACAGCGAGATCAACGAACCATAATCGGTGTACTTGTACGTAGGCAGAGGCTTGCCTTCGATCCGCAGCTTCAGCGATTTTGCCAGCAACGACGCCTGCTGATGCGCCGCCTGGGCACGCGGCGGTACATTGCGATCAGTGCCCGGTTGCGGGCAGGCCGCACAATCACCGAAGGCGAAGATGTTTTCGTCGCGGGTGGTTTGCAGGGTCGGCAGTACTTGCAGCTGGTTGATGCGATTGGTTTCCAGGCCATCAATGTCCTTGAGGAAACCCGGCGCACGAATACCGGCGGCCCATACTTTCAGGCTGGCGTTGATCACGTTGCCATCGGCGGTGATCAGGCTGTCGGCCGTAACTTCGCTGACCGCGGCATTGGTCATGACGTTGACCCCGAGTTTCTCCAGGGTTTTATGCACAGGCCCACCGATACGTTCCGGCAGGGCAGGTAGTACCCGTGGACCGGCTTCGATCAGGGTGATGTGCATGTTTTCCGGTTTGATCCGGTCCAGGCCATAAGCGGCCAGTTCATGCGCAGCGTTGTGCAGCTCGGCGGCGAGTTCTACGCCGGTAGCACCGGCACCGACGATGGCCACGCTGATTTGCTCGACCTTGTCAGTTTGCCCGGCATGGGCGCGCAGGTAGTGGTTGAGCAGTTGCTGATGGAAACGTTCTGCTTGTTTGCGTGTGTCGAGGAACAGGCAATGTTGCGCCGCGCCCTGGGT
>NZ_JBFULH010000444.1:0-3419 GCF_056400445.1 Pseudomonas sp. P5_B2
CACCAGGGGTACTAACTGGAAGGCCGCCTGCAAGCCGATCATGTCGGACACCTTGCCGGTGATGAACGGGCCTGGCGCCAAGCCAAGCAAGTTGTTGGCTAATGTCAGCGTAGCAAACGCCGTACCGTGCACCGAGTAATGGGTCAGGTTCGCCACCATCGCCCCGGCTGGTCCGGTGGTACCGGCAGCAATCAACATGCCCATGCCAATCAACAGCAATTGCGCAGGTCCTGGTGGCAAGGCAAACGCCGCCGACAGCAGCAGGCAACTGCCCAGGCAATAAGCGATGGCCAGAGCGACCTTGCGCTCAGCCGACTGACGGCACATGCGATCGCTGAGCATGCCGCACAGGATCATCCCGGCGCCGCTGCACAGAACGATGATCGCAGCCACACCGCCAGCCTTGCCCGGCGCCATGTCGTAATAGCGGTTGAGGTAGCTGGGCATCCACACGATCACAGTGCCGCCAACAAACAGTTGCAAGCCACTGCCGATGTAAGCCGCAATTACCGAAGGGCTGGAGCACAAGGTGCGCAACGGACGCTTGACCACCGCACCGACTTTTTTGCCGGCCTGGGCAACACGCTGAGGCGCAATGCGGGCTTCCTTGACGATGATCGGGTACAGCACCGCCAGCATCAGACCAAACAGGGCCATACCGGCAAACGACCAGCGCCAGCCGAGCTTGGCCGCAATAGCGCCGCCCAAGGCCATGCCCAACACCGAGCCGAACATGCCGCCAGCCATAAAGGCACTGGCCAGCGTTGCCCGCATGTGTTTCGGAAATACCGAAATCACCACGGCAATACCGACGCTGCCATAGGCAGCCTCACCGACACCCACCATGAAGCGGGCGATAAACATTTGCTGGTAGTCCTGCGCCAATGCGCAGCCCAGCGTGGCGATACTCCACAACAGCGCCATCAGCGCCAGACTTTTAACCCGGCCGAAACGGTCAGCCATTAATGACAATGGAAAGGTCAGCAAGCCGACCATCAAGGCGACAATGCCACTGAGCAAGCCGAGCTGGCTGTCAGTCAGGGCCCACTCGCCCTTGAGCAACGGAAATACAGCGTTCAGCACTTGGCGGGACATGTAATCGGAAATCAACAAGCCGAACGTCAGTGCGAAGACAATCCAGGCATATTTGCGCGCAACACTGACACCATTGGAGTCGTCATCGTCGGCGGCGATTGGGTGAAAGGCCATGCAGCCTCCTCGAAACTTTGCTTTATTGTTGTTATCGAGCGAATTGCAAAACAGCGAGCGAGAGGTCATCGACCTCCCGCCCTCGCTGCCGGTCAGCCGCGTTGCGGCACACCTTTCTGCCCAGCCTTGCGGTTGGGGGCCATACCGTTGGCGAACAGAGTTTCTTCGATAGTTTCGTACTTCACGCCGATGCGATAGATCTCGCGGGCTTCTTTACCGGTAGCGATTTCGCGACCCAGTTCGTGAGCGATGCGCACGGTTTGCTGGATCTGTGCAACCGAACCAAAACGGTCGCCTTTGTGATCAATGATGGTGTCTTCATTGCCCACACGCGGGTGCATACCCATGGCCATCGACATGGTGTTGAACGGCATGACGTTTTTCAGCAGCGACTCGGAGGTGATGGTGCAGCCGTCCGGTGCGCGGTGGATGAAGTTGAAAAAGTTGAACGGATTAGGACCGTCGAAACCGCCGCCGATGCCGATCCAGGTCGTGTTCAATGGACCTTTGTAAAGACCCTTGCGAACCATACGCTGCAGAGTTTCCAAAGCGTGCATGCCGGTCAGCTGGAAGTGCGGCTGAATGTCATTGTCCATCAGACGCTTAAGGTGCTCGATAACCCAGGCCGGGCCGGCCGGAACGGTCATTTCGCTGTAGGCAGCCTGATAGGCAGGGTTGGCCAGGGAAGTGCCTTCCAGGTATTCCGGATACAGCAATTCCATGATGTTCATCTGGGTGGTGTTGATCGCCACCGTGACCTGATCCGGTTTTGGCGTCAGCTCGGCCAGCATGTGGCGGGTATCGTCGGACAACCACAGCGCGGCTTCGCCATCGCTTTCAGGGGCGAAGGAAATCGAACCGCCGACCTGGATAATCATGTCCGGCACTGCTTCACGTACGCCGGCAATCAATTCGTTGAACTTGGACAGACGCTTGGAACCCTTGCCGTCCAGTTCACGCACGTGCAGGTGCAGAACCGTGGCACCAGCTTCATAGCATTCAACCGCTTTCTGGACTTGCTCGTCCATGGTCAGCGGGATGTCTTCCGGGAAATCTTCCGGCATCCACTCAGGGCCATACGGGGCCACGGTGATGACTACCTTGTCCATGTTTTCCGGGTGCAGGGAATCGTCGAAGAATTGCATGAGTTACTCCAATTTTTATGGTGTCCGCCTGCCGGTCATGCTTGGCAGGCGACTCTACGAGTTGCTAATACAGGGAGTTCGATTAGAACGTCTTGTCACCGATAATCCCGGCACGTTCCATCTTGCGATGGCACGGCGGGTAATCCATGACCGCGTAATGCTGGGTACTGCGGTTGTCCCAGATCGCGATGCTGTTAGGCTTCCAGCGCCAGCGCACTTGATACTCAGGGATGTACGCCTGGCTGATCAGGTAGCGCAGCAACTCGCCCGCACCAGGGTTTGCGTCCTGGCCGAAACGCACCCGGTCAGGGGTGTGATAGTTGCTCATGTGGGTGGTGAAGGCGTTGACGAACAGCACCTTTTCACCGGTCTCCGGGTGAGTACGCACGACCGGGTGCTCGGCATCCGGGTACATCGCCTTGAGCCCCAGACGTTTCTCGATCGGCATGGCCGCGCCAAAGCTCGCTTCGATACTGTGACGGGCACGCAGGTCGGCGATCTTCACCTTTATGTCTTCCGGCAGGCGCGCATACGCCTCTACCATGTTGGTCCACATGGTGTCGCCGCCCACGGGCGGGCACTCCACGCAACGCAGTACACAACCCATCGGCGGGGCTTCGCGCCAAGTGGCGTCGGTGTGCCAGGCGTTCTCGTAGCGGTCCATCGGCTGGTCCGGATTCTTGTAGATGCGCACCAGTCCTGGATGATCCGGGTCGCTGCCGGCCACCGGGTGATCCTCCAGCTCGCCGAAACGACGGGCGAAGGCCACGTGTTCGGCGCGAGTGATGTCCTGATCACGCAGGAACACCACTCGGTGCTTGAGCAACTGGGCACGAATCTCGGCAAACAGACCGTCGTCATGCACCGCATCGGCGAGGTTGACGCCGATCAGTTCGGCGCCGATGTTGTAGGTCAATTGTTCGACTTTCATGACTGGCCGCTCCTTAAACGATGAAAATCGAAGAGCCGGTAGTCTTGCGTGACTCCAGGTCGCGATGGGCCTGGACAGCGTCTTGCAAGGCATAGTGCTGGTTGATTTCGATCTTGATGCGACCGCTGCCGACG
>NZ_JBFULH010000445.1:0-3394 GCF_056400445.1 Pseudomonas sp. P5_B2
GTTTTGTACAACCCATTCGGACACGTTCAAGCCGTCAGCCATTACAAAAGCATCAACGGTGAAGATATCGGCTTCAAGCCATTGTCGACCTACCCCCGTCGTTACGACGACCGGCCTGATCTCGCCCTCCAAAACCCGGACCAGGCAATCCAGAATRCCGCCAGCGCCTGGTTCTACAACTCACTGAGCTGGATGGGGCAAGTTGTTGGTACAAACACACAAGACCAAGAGTCTTGCAAAGAGGCGGTGACGTTAGGCGATCTATTACCTGGCGGGCATGTTCGCGCCAGCACTCGTACTCGTTTGTTCGATCCCGGTACCAGGAAGACACCTTACGAGCAAAAACTGCTGAAACTGGTAACCAATGCGCGGCGCGAACCGGTTCACCACATCATGATGCAGTCGGACAGATACCCCACCGATACTGAAAAACAGACACGTATCACGGTCGTTTACCGGGATGGTTTTGGTCGGCAACTGCAAATAAAACAAAAAGCCGAGTTGAGGGCAGCCGAGCAAAAAAAAGACGTCAGTCATCGCTGGCGCGTCAGCGAACGCATCGAATACGACACCAAGGGTTTAGTGAGTCGCACCTACCGTCCTTCTTTCAGTGACAGTCATCGCTACACCGATGATAAACCCTCACGCCAATCAAAACTGTTCGATCAATATTTCCACGACCCAGTCGGCCGACGCGTTCGTGTCATCAATGCCAACGGCGATGAACGTCAGTACACCTATCTGCCCTGGTACTCCATTACCGAAGACGAAAACGACACACAGCCTGATCAATCAATGACGCAGGGAGGCGACAGATGAGCAGCCATATTCATGGAAAAACCCCGACACTGAACATTGTCGATGGGCGCGGTGTCCGGGTTCGCGAAGTCGCCTACCTGCGTAATGCCGGCATCGCGCAGCCTCAGGCTCGAATTGCTCGTTACCCGCACGACATCAGCGGCCAAATTGCCGAGCAACGCAGCGGTGTCAGCCTGGAACTAGCCGATATGACGCAAATCAGCAGCCTGTCCGGCGCATTGCTGTTAAGCAAAAGCATCGATGCAGGTTGGCGCATGACCTTGTTTGGCGAAGCGGGCCAGGCATCGGAAAATTGGGACTCTCGGGGCAGTCATCGGCAAACGGACTATGACAATCAGTTACGCCCTACGGCCATTTACGAAGCGGGCAATGAAAAAACCCGCCAGGCAACCGAGCGTTTTTCCTATGCAGACAGCTCAGCCGAGTTTGCTAAAAAGAACCAGTGCGGCCGATTGATTCGTCATGATGATACGGCAGGTAAAAGACACCTTGGCGAGTATGACCTGACAGGTCATCTAATCAGCGAAACCCGACATTTGCTCAAAGACCAACAATCCCCGGACTGGCCCGAAGAACCCGCGAAACGGGATGACTTGCTCGAAAGCGGAACCGGCTACACCACCACCTGGCAATACTCAGCCACCGGCGAAGTGGTCCGGCACAAGGATGCCAAAGGTCATACCCAACGCTTCTGGTTCGATGTCGCCGGACAGTTGAAAAAAGTCACGCTACAACTTAATGGTGCCACGGAACACAGGTTGATTCTGGATCAGGTCAGCTACAACGAGCAGGGTCAGATCGAGTCGCAAACCATGGGCGGCAAGATCACTGGTACAGCGACTTATGCACCTGAAAATGCACGCATGAACCAGCGAACCCTTTCGCGCACAGATGCAAGTGTCATCCAGAAGTTGCACTACGCCTATGACGCTGTCGGCAATGTGCTGAGTGTCGAAGACCACAGCAAACCCGCGCAGCACAACGCCAACCAACGGATCAATCCGGTCAGTTCCTATGTTTACGACAGCCTTTATCAACTGGTCCAGGCTTCGGGGCGTGAAGAGCAGGGGGCAAGCATCCAGCCCTCACTTCCCGAGTGGTCGAAGAGCGCGGGCGACCGGAGCCGACTGCTCAACTTCACTCAGAGATACACCTATGACGAGCGCTGCAACCTGATCAAAGTCCAGCATCAGTGCGAGGGCAATAACTACACCCGAGACATGCGCATCGCCCCAGACAGCAATCGTGGGTTGTCATGGAAAACAGGCGATCCAGAACCCGATTTTGCAAACGTCTTTGACGCCAACGGCAATCTGCAAGCCCTGCAAACGGGGCGACCTCTGGTATGGAACATTCGTAACCAACTACACAGCGTTACCCTGGTCGAGCGTGCAGGAGAAGAAGCCGATACGGAAAGTTATCTCTACGATGGCAACGGTCAGCGCATTCGCAAGCGACAGACTCAAAAGGCGCATGCACTGACCCATTGGTGCGACGTCATCTATTTGCCGGGGCTGGAGATCCGTGAAAGCACGACGGAGCAACTCGAGGTCATCACCCTCAAGGCAGGAAACTGCACTGTACGTTGTCTGCACTGGAGCCTGGGAACACCTTCAGCCATCACCAATGATGCTTTGCGCTACAGCTTCGACGACCACCTGGGCTCCAACACACTGGAACTCGATGCCGAAGGCAAGCTGATCAGCGAGGAAGGTTATTACCCCTTTGGCGGCACGGCATGGAGAGCGGCCCGCAACGTGCTGGAGGCGACATACAGAACCATTCGTTACTCGGGGAAGGAGCGTGATGCCAGCGGGCTGTACTACTACGGTCACCGATATTACGCGCCGTGGTTGCAACGATAGATCAGTCCGGATCCGGCGGGGACGGCGGACGGGTTGAATCTGTATTGCATGGTGGGGAACAACCCGGTGAGATTCGTCGACCATCAGGGCTTGGGAAAAGAGGAAATCGTCGGGCAATTCCGTAGTTGGGGCAGGCAGCGCTCGCAAGACATCATGAACGCAGCGAAACGCAGGCTATCGACACCTGGTGATATCAAGTTCAACAAATTTGCCGTGCAAAAACTGACTGCTCATGCCTACGCAATCAACACTGATCGCGAGCTAAAAGTCGGCGAACTCTTCAACCTGGAAGGCCCCCCGTCCGGCCCGACAAACTACCGGGGTGTCGATCAGAATTACGTGGGGGCGAAAAGCCCGGAACACTACTTGACCTTCGGCAGCTACAGAATCGAAAATGCCGGTGTTTTTCTGGAAGATCTGGCCGAACGCTACACCGCAACGAAATCAGACGCGCTGCGACAGATACATATTGACCCCGAATCACTGCGCGCCCATCCGACGCTCAGTAGAACACGCGAGCAAGTCCACGAACTGCAGCAACCGGTCAGAGACCTCATCGCCAGCCATATCGATGCCAGCAATGGAGTAATACCTGCATTTGCTGGCGGGCCCGGGGCTCATGCCGAAGTCCGGGCGCTGAACTCAATCGTAGCGCTCTATCCGGACTCAGCGGAAAGATTGCTCAGCGATACAACCATTTTCACAGACAC
>NZ_JBFULH010000446.1:0-3393 GCF_056400445.1 Pseudomonas sp. P5_B2
GTACCAATTGCGGGGCCAGGGTCAGGTTGTCCATCACACTCAAGTGCGGGAACAGGTTGAAGCTTTGAAACACCATGCCGATTTCGCTGCGCACGGCGCTGACACTTTCCGCTTCGCTGGTGAGGGTGATGCCGTTGACCTGAATGTGGCCTTTCTGAAAGTTTTCCAGGTGGTTGATGCAGCGAATCATCGTCGATTTGCCTGAGCCTGATGGCCCGCACACCACCAGAATTTCGCCGGTTGCGACCTTCAGGTCGACATCGCGCAAGGCGTGAAAATTGCCGTACCACTTGTTCAGGCCCGTAATCGAGATCATCGAAGGGCCAGGATTTACAACCGGGGCAAGGTCGAGTTGTTCAGCGGTGTTGGTTGGAGTCATCACGTATCAGCCCCTCGCCGTGGAACGGTTGACCCGTTTTTCGATTCGCGCTTGCACCCGTTCGAGAATGAACGACAGCGCCCAGTAAATCATCGCGGCAGTGATCAGCATCTCCAGGTGGCGGAAGTCTGCCCGGCCCTGGGTCTTGGCCAGGTACATCAGTTCCCAGACACCAATCACCGACACCAGCGAACTGTCCTTGAGCATGGCGATAAATTGATTGCCGGTCGGCGGAATGATCACCCGCAAGGCCTGGGGCATGATCACGCGGCTGAGGGTTTTGAACGGGCTGATGTTCAGGGCTCGCGACGCTTCCCACTGGCCGACCGGAATGCTCTGGATACCGGCACGGAAAATCTCGGTCATGTAGGCGCCATAACACAGTGACAGGGCGAGTATGCCTGCCGGCACCGCGTCGACCACATAGCCAAGTTGTGGCAGGCCCAGGTAAATCAGGTAGATCTGAATCAGCAGCGGCACGCCGCGAAAGAACGAGGTGTAGAACGAGGCGAGGGCATTGGCCAGGCCGTTGTTCGACAGCTTCGCCACCGCGCCGATCAGGGCCAGGACAAATGCGATCACAATGGCCAGGGCGGAGATGTACAAAGTGGTGGCAGCGCCCTGGAGGATCAGGAAACCGACTTTGTCGAGAATGAAGCTGTAGGAGAGGTCGAAGGTATCGAAGAACGCGAGAAACAGGATCAACAGCTCGACCCACACCACGGTGGTCTGCACCTTGAACTTCAAGCGCCCGAGGACATGGAAGTTCAGCGTACCCAGTGCGGCAATACCAAGGCCGATGGCGATGTTGCGAGCGGTGAGGCTGTCCGGGGCATTGCCCAGCAGTGGTTGCAGAAAATGGCTTAGGGCGCTGTTGCCCAGGTTCATCAGGTAGGAGCCGAGGAACAGCACAACGGCGACGGCGAGCAGGAATTGAGGATCGTTGGACTTTTTCTTATAAATTATATTGTCGTGATACATGACTACCTCAATGTGTAGGTGGTGATGTTCTCGCTAGGTAAGGGGGCTTTGGTCAGTATTGCGACACGAATTCGGGGACAACAAGCGAACTTAATTCGCTACGTCAGTCCCAGAACTCATTTTGCAATCAGGATAATTTGGAGAGGCACGCTTCAAGAATGTCCAGCCCTTCCTCCAGCACCGAGGCTTCGGTGGTCAATGGCGCCAACAGTCGGATGATGTGGCGCGACTTGCCGCTGGGCATCAGCAGCAGACCTGCATCCCTTGCCAGACTCAGCAGTTGTGTCAACTGCGCCGATGCCGGCGTGCCGTCTGCCTTGATCAACTCGATGCCGCGCATTGCACCCACGCCGGTCAAACGCCCCAGATACGGTGAAAGCTTGCTGTCGCGCCAGGCTTCGTAACGGCTGACAATCGCTTCTTCCTGCTGCGTGCCCCAGGCTTGCAACTGTGCATCGGTCATTTCATCCAGCGTCGCCAGCGCGGCGGCGCAGGCGATGGGGTTGCCCGAATAAGTACCGCCCAGACCGCCCTTGGGCAAGGTGTCGAGCAATGCTTTGCGCCCGACCACCGCACCGAGTGGCACGCCGCCGGCAATGCTTTTGCCCAGCAGGATCAAATCCGGCTCGATGCCCAGTCGCGAGAACGCAAAACGCTGGCCGGTGCGGCCGAAACCGGACTGGATTTCATCAGCAATCAGCAGAATATTCTTTTCATCGCAGAACTTGCGCAGCGCTTGGGCGAACCCCACGTCCATCGCCAGAAAGCCCGCTTCGCCCTGCACCGGTTCGACGATAAAACACGCTACGTCATCGACGTCGATCTCGACGCTGAACAGGCGATCCATGGCCTTCAGCGCTTCGGCACAGGTCACGCCGTTGTCCTTGCTTGGGTACGGCAAGTGAAACACCGGCCCCGGTAGCACGCCGACTTTATGTTTGTAGGGAGCAACTTTGCCGTTGAGGTTGAGGGTGGCGAGGGTACGGCCGTGGAAGGCTCCGTCGAAGGCGATCACGGCGGTGCGGCCGGTGGCGCCACGGACGATTTTGAGGGCGTTTTCCGCCGCTTCCGCGCCGCTGTTGGTGAGCATCCCGCTGACCGGGTAATCCACCGGAATGAACGCGCTCAGGCGATCCATCAGCTCGATGTAAGGCACATGCGGGGCGGCGTTGAACGCGTAGTGGGTCAGCCGGGTGGCTTGTTCGCGAATGGCTTCGACGATGCGCGGGTGGCAATGGCCGAGGTTCAGTACGCCGATACCGCCGACGAAGTCGATGTAACGCTTGCCATCGGTGTCCCAGACCTCGGCATTTTTGCCGTGGCTGAGCGTGACAGGATGAACGATGTTGATCGACTGGCTGATGGATTCGCTGCTCATGGATGACCGACTCTGAAGAAGGGATGCTTCTTTTTATCTAAGCCGTGAGCGGTGGTGCTCGGCAAACGAAATAAAGTTGCCGGGTCAATCTTAAAAGTCGGGATGTGGTGTGGCTCTTGTAGAAGCACGGCTTGCTGGCGATGACGTCTCTGAGATCGCTATCGCGAGCAAGCTTTGCTCCTACGGAAAAAGCGTTTTAGCGGCGAGTCAGTGGTTGCTGAGTGAACTTCACGCCAGCCAGCCCATGGGCAATCAATGCGCGAATATTGCCGTGGTCGCTGCCTTCAGGCGTTGCAACCACCGAACGGTAATGCTCGCCAAACGCCAGCAGCGCTTCTTCATCGCTCAGACCTTCCAGCAGCGCCAGACCCAGGGTCTTGCACGAACCTTCGTTCTGACCGACCGCGTTTTCCACGCCGCCGTTGTTGAACGCCTGTGGTTGATAGTCGTAACCGGCGGCGATGAAGGCCAGGGTGTCGGCAAAGGCGTGTTCGCCGCTCTGGAGGCTGGCGCGCAGGGTGTTCAAATCACTCATTGGGTTTTCCTTTGGCAAACGCCGCTTGTTGTTCGGCGCTGGCTTCTTGCTGGTATTGAGCTTTCCATTCGGCGTACGGCATGCCGTAAACCACTTCGCGGGCGTCATCAAGGCTGACGT
>NZ_JBFULH010000447.1:0-3375 GCF_056400445.1 Pseudomonas sp. P5_B2
GTCTTTGCCGGGCAATCCGAGATCCAGCAGCACCAGGTCATAGGCATGGGTTTGCAGTGCTGCAAGGGCAGTGAGTCCGTTTTTCACCCAGTCGGTGGCGTAGCTCGCATCGTTCAGCGCCCCCTGGATGGCATCACCAATCATCGGGTCATCTTCGACCAGTAATATCCGCATGTACGGCTCCGAAAAAAAGGCGCGGCGGGCATACCCGTCGCGCCTGTATTGAAGCACCTGAGCCGGTGTTTGTCCGCCGCCGGATCAGCGCAATGTACGGCGGTTGGTCACTGCTTGCCCTTCATCGAATCGAAGGCTTTCAACAGATCATCCATCGCTATCTTGCAATCGGCCTGCTTTGGTGTACTCGCGCGCAGGGCATCGAGTGCGCGGTCAATGGCTTTGTCCAGCACATGCCAGTCACTGGCCGCGCGGGGTTTGATGCCGGCTTCGGCAGAATCCCAAGATGTTTCCAGATCCTTGATGCGGGTTTTCGCCGCTGGCAGGTCGTTTTTATCGACGAGCGCGACGACATCGGCGGCGATTGAGCGGAACTCGGACAGATCGCCCAGTTTTGAACCGGACTGGGCGGATGCGCTCACCGAGGCAGACTGCGTACCAGTACCAGGTTTGTCGGCAGGTTTCGAGCAGCCGGCGGCGATGCCGAGTAAAAAAATCGACGAGACGATGGCAACGTGGCGAATGGCATTTTGAAGTGCACGCATGACAAATCCTTGATGGGTTGTGAAAGGTTACTGAGTGACGGCTTTACGGTTGCCAACGCTGATTTGCGCGACCGCAACCAGAAGAACAATGACGCACAGGAAGATAGCGCTGGTCCAGGCTGCGCCCATGCCGAGGCCGCCGTAGGTTTTGGCCTGGGTCAGCAAGTCGCCGAGGGAGGCACCGAACGGACGGGTCAGGATATAGGCGATCCAGAAGGTCCACACCACATTGCCGCCCATGCGCCAGGTGACCAGCGTCGCGGCGATCAGCGCACCGAAAATCACGGCGCCGAGGGTGAAACCCAGGCCCAGCGCTTCAGTGGCCAGGTCGCCGGCGGCAGTGCCGAGGGCAAAGGTGCAAAGCACGGTCGTCCAGTAAAAAAGCTCCCGTCGCGGGGTGATGATTTCGCGGATCGACAGGTTGTGCTCCACCCGGTACCAGACCAGGAAGTTGATCGCCAGCAGAACGGAAAAGACCGCCGTGCTGGTGTACAGACTGATGTCGAGCATGTCGGTCATGATGTCGGTGATCTGTGTCCCGACGATGCTCACCAGCACGACGGTCAACCAGTAGATCCAGGGCGTGTAAGCCTTGGTCCGCAGTTGAAAGGACAATGCGAGCGCCAGCAAGACGGCCATGCCGATGCTGGTCCAGCCAGCGCCGAGACCGGCATCGACTGCCAGAAAATCTGCGCCAGTTTCACCCACTGTCGTGGACAAAATCTTGATCACCCAGAATGACAGTGTCACCTCGGGTACTTTGTTGAGCCATCCGGCTTTTTCGGGATTCATCTGCGGGTAGCCTCTCCTGAGCGGCGCTGAACTTGCGCAGGACAGAAGATACGTAGCGAAACTTAGCTGAGACTGAGGGAAGGTAATGCGGGTGGAACGGCCGGTAAATTTCGACAGGCTGATTGAATCGGGCTTTACTGGAGTAGGTTGCGCAGATTGCCGTGGGTCACATGTTCTCTTCAGCCGGAAAGCACTGGCTGGCTTGCGAGGTCAAAAATACACCCGTTGAGGTTGAGGCCGAACCCCTTGTCCATCTACTGGTTCATTCCCGCGCTGTTGCTCGCACTGCTGGTTGCCGGCTGCGCAACTACGCCTTTGCCCCACGAGTTCAGCGAAACAATACCCGCCGCAGAGTCGTCTTTCGGGCGCTCCATTGAGGCCCAGGCTGCCCCGCATGAGGGGCGCTCGGGTTTTCGCCTGTTGCCTAACAGCAGTGAAGCGTTCCGGGCCCGCGCCGAGTTGATCCGCAATGCGCAGAAAAGCATCGATCTGCAGTATTACATCGTGCATAACGGTCTCAGCACCCGGGTATTGGTACGTGAGTTGTTACTGGCCGCCGATCGCGGCGTACGGATACGCATCCTGCTCGATGACACGGCCAGTGACGGCCAGGAAGACGTCATCGCTACCCTGGCCGTGCACCTGAACATCTATATCCGCGTCTTCAACCCTTTGCATTTAGGGCGCAGCACCCTGGTGACGCGAACCATGGGCCGTCTGCTCAATCTTTCCCAACAGCACCGGCGAATGCACAACAAACTGTGGGTGGCCGATAACAGCGCGGCCATCGTCGGCGGACGCAACCTTGGGGATGAATATTTCGATGCCAGGCCTGATCTCAATTTCACCGACATGGACCTGCTATGCATCGGCCCGGTCGCCGAGCAGTTAGGCCACAGCTTCGATCAGTACTGGAATAGCGCCCTGAGCCAGCCCATCAGCGACTTGGTGCTCAACAAGCCAACCGCTGAAGACTTGCTAAAGAGTCGCCAGCGCCTCGAACAATCGCTCCAGGTCGCACGTACCGAAAACAAGCCTTTGTACGACCACCTCATGACCTATCGGACTCAACCGCAACTCGGCATTTGGCGCAAGGAATTGATCTGGGCCCACAGCCAGGCGATGTGGGACGCTCCAAGTAAGGTACTGGCCGACGACGAACCCGCCCGCGCTCTATTGATGGCCACACAACTGCGACCTGCGCTCGACGGCGTCAGTAAGGAGTTCATCCTGATCTCGGCCTATTTCGTCCCGCAAAAGCCGGGCATGAGCTACCTCACCGGTCGTGCCGATGCCGGTGTTGATGTGCGCCTGTTGACCAACTCACTGGAAGCCACCGATGTACCGGCGGTGCATGGCGGCTATGCGCCTTACCGCAAGACCCTGCTCGAACATGGTGTGAAGCTCTACGAACTGCGGCGCCAGCAGGATGACCCCAGTGGCGGCTCTTCACGTGGCTTCAGCGGTGGCTCGGACTCCAGCTTGCACACCAAGGCCATGATTCTGGACAAGCAAAAGGTGTTCATCGGCTCGTTCAATTTCGACCCGCGCTCAGTGTTCTGGAACACTGAAGTCGGGGTGCTGGTCGATAGCCCTGAATTGGCCGGCTACATGCGCGAGCTGGCGCTTGAGGGCATGGCACCGGCCGTGAGTTACCAAGCGCGGCTGGAAAACGGCGAAATCGTCTGGATCGCCGAAGACGACGGTCGCCGGCATACCTTGCATGAGGAGCCGGGTGGCACATGGCGCAGCTTCAAGGCCTGGCTCAGCGACAAGATCGGCTTGGAAAAAATGCTCTAGATTGAAGCCGGCGGTGCTCATCCCCTTTTTTCGGCCACCAGCAACAGCGACTGCGGCACAGGAC
>NZ_JBFULH010000448.1:0-3372 GCF_056400445.1 Pseudomonas sp. P5_B2
GCGTCACCTGGACCAGAAAGTCGCGTTCATCGAAGTGTGTATGCAGCCAGGCTTCCGTGCCCCAATTGGACGGCGGTTGTGCCCCCGCCGGGGGTGGCAGGTGCCGGCCAAGGGTCTTGAACATCTGCCCGACATAGCCTTCCGGCGTCCAGTTGGCCAGGCCGATCCGCCCACCGGGGCGGCAGACTCGCGCCAGTTCGGCGGCAGCCTTGGGCTGGTCGGGGGTAAACATCACGCCGAAGGTCGATAGCACCGCGTCGAAGCTCGCGTCTTCGAACGGCAATGCTTCGGCATCGGCCACCTGGAAGGTCACGTCCAGGCGCTCTGCCCTGGCCCGGTCTTCGCCACGCTCCAGCAGCGCGGCCACGTAGTCGGTCGAAGTGACTTTGCAGCCTCGGCGTGCGGCGGCGAGTGTCGCATTGCCGTTGCCAGCGGCGACGTCCAGCACCCGCTCATCACAGAGCAGGTCGCAGGCTTCGGCAAGCTGCTCGCCGACGATCTGCAGCGTGGTGCCGATAACGGCGTAGTCGCCGCTGGCCCAAGAGGTCATTTGGCGGTTTTTCAGGGCAGTGAGATCAATTGGTGTACTCATTAAGTCTGCTCCGTAAGGATTGCAACGCGACCTCGGCCTATTCCGCCGTGGTGGGATCGATAATGCCCGTCACCTGGGAAATACGGTTGGCCGGGAACCCACTGCGGGTGGCGTGTTCTTTGATGAGCGCTTCGTTGGGTGCGATGTACACGCAGTAGAGTTTGTCACCGGTAACGTAACTCTGAAGCCAGTGCACTTCTGGCAGTTCGCGCAACACATTGCAGGACTTTAGCGAAGCGGCTTTCAAATCGCGCTCTGACAGTGTTCCAGCGCCCTGGATCTCGCGTTCTATGACGAACTTTGGCATGGCAACCTCTAATTTTTGTTATTGATAACAGAGTCGGGATCGGCCCCGTTGAGCAACTATCGCCCTCGCGCAGGCCAGCGTCCTGCCCGATCGTCGGCCAACCTTGTCCGATCGTCCGGAGGTTGGGCGCGGGACCACGACAGGCTCACAATCAACTGCATCCATACACCGGGAAACTCCCATGGACGCCCTTTCACAAACCTTGCGTGTCGTGCGCCTGGTCGGCGCGATTTTCATCAATGCCCGGTTCACTGCGCCTTGGTGCTATCAATCGCCCAGCGCTGACTCGGCAGCACCGTTCCTGGAACCCGGTGCCGAACGCGTGGTGATTTTTCACTTGATCACCGAGGGTGAGTGTTACGTCGAACTCGGTGACGATCCGCCGTTGCTACTGATGGCTGGTGATGTGGTGGTTTTCCCCCAAGGCCACGCCCATCGCATGTGTTCTAAACCGGGGCTGCCGCCCGCTACCGGTGCGCGGCTGGACGTGGTGCTGGCGCGGCGTCCACGGCAGTTGAGTTATGGCGGTGGCGGCGCGGTCACACGGTTGGTGTGCGGTTATCTGGCGTGCGATACGCGGTTGGCCGGCATGTTGCTGACAGGGCTGCCGGCGGTGGTCCGGGTCAACGTGCGCGGCTCGAATGCCGGCATTTGGCTGGAATCTTCGGTGCGTTATGCGCTGGCCGAAGCCCACTCGCCAAGGCCCGGTGGCGAAGGTGTGCTGGCGAAACTGGCCGAGGTGTTGTTCATCGAAGTGCTGCGCCTGTACATGAACGAACAGGGCGAAGGGCGTACCGGCTGGCTGGCCGGGGTCGGTGACCGGATTGTCGGCGGCGCGTTGAACGCCCTGCACAAAAAGCCCTGTCACGCCTGGACGCTGGATGAGCTGGCGCGTACGGCCGGTACCTCAAGATCGGTGTTAGCGGAACGCTTCCAGCAATTGGTCGGGAGTTCGCCGATGCAATACCTGACGCAATGGCGGATGTTGCTCGCGGCCAATCTGTTACGCAGCAGTAACAGCTCACTGATGCGCATTGCCGAGGAAGTGGGTTACCAGACCGATACAGCGTTCAGCCGGGCCTTTCGTCGTGAGTTCGGTGCACCCCCGGCGGCGTGGCGGCGCAATCAGGCGAACAAAACAATGGCCCAGGGCGCGTAGCCTGTGGGCCATTGATTTGATCGGTTATGCAGCCGGGGCTTTCGCCTCTTCCAGTAGCTGCTGGATCACCTTCTCCTGTGTGTCGTAGCTGCCTTCACCGAAGTGGGTGTAACGCACCTGCCCTTTGGCGTCGATCAGATAATGCGCGGGCCAGTACTGATTGTCGAAGTTGCGCCAGATCGCGTAGTTGTTGTCGATGGCCACCGGGTAGGTGATTCCGAGCTTTTTCACTTGATCCTTGACGTTGTCGATGATGCGCTCGAAACCGTACTCCGGGGTATGCACGCCGATCACCACAAGGCCGTCCTTCTCATACTTCTTGGCCCAGTCCTTCACATACGGCAGCGTGTGCTGGCAGTTGATGCAGTCGTAGGTCCAGAAATCCACCAGCACCACTTTGCCTTTCAGCGATTCGTTGGTCAGGGCTGGCGAGTTGAGCCATTCGACGGCGCCGTTTAGCGACGGCATGGCGCCTTTGGCGTTGTCCATCGTATCGGCCTTCACTTTGCTGACGAAGTAATCGACCACTTTCGGCACGGTTTCCAGCACGCCTTTCTCAAGGCTGCTGACGCCTTCGGACGAGGTGCCGGCCAGCAGGGCTTTATCGGCACCGCTGGAAATCACCGCCGCCGCAGCCAGCACCGCAACACCGGTACCTCGACGCAGCCACCCGGTGAACGGGATCGACACTTTCAAGCGATTGACCAGCCCGCGACCAGCGAAGATCAAGGTGCCCAGCGATAATGCGCTGCCAAGGCCGTACGCCAGCAGCAACAGGCTGGTCTGCGCATTGGCGCCTTGCAGCATGGCGCCGGTGAGGATCACGCCAAGGATCGGCCCGGCACAGGGAGCCCACAGCAGGCCGGTAGCGACACCGATCATCACCGAACTCAAAGGGCCGGACAGGTTGCGGTTGTCGGGGTCAAGGCGATTGCCAAGCGCCACGAATGGACGGGCCATCAAGTCACCGACCCGGGCAGAGATCAGCGACACGGCAAACAGCCCCATCACGATCAGCGCGACCTGGCGACCGGTGTTGTTGGCTTGCACCACCCACTCACTGCTGACCACGGCCAGGCTGGAGATCAGGGCAAAGGTCAGGACCATGCCGCCGAGGGTCAGCAGGATGGAGGAACGGGTACGTTTGACCCCTGCGAACAGGAACGGTACGACCGGCAGGATGCAGGGACTGAGGACGGTCAAAATGCCGCCCAGGAAAGCGATGAGGAACATGGGATCACCTTTGAAATAAAGAGCGCGAAACAACACACAATCCCCGTAGGAGTGAGCCTGCTCGCGATAGCGGTGTGTCAG
>NZ_JBFULH010000449.1:0-3367 GCF_056400445.1 Pseudomonas sp. P5_B2
CATCAACGTTACCTATCTGGACTAGACCAGCGCTATTTCGGAGCAGAACCGTGCCGTAAAACCGGTTCATCGACGTCCTGCAAGCGTAGGCACTGCAGATGACTGATCGATGACAAAGCTACCCAACGGTCAATTCCACGGTCGCGGCAAACTCTGCAATACATCCGCCAAGTCCCTTGCTCACGGGGTCTTTACCCATGGTCTACGCTTACCGGGCACCTGCCAATACCGGGCAACTAACTGTGCTGCCGGGCGACAACCGACATGAAAGTGTCATCGAGCCCGCCTAAATTGGCTCAGGTATTGCTGACCTAGACCAACACAACCGCAATCGCAGCGTTGAAAACGCCCAAAGGAGCTTCGGATGAAAAAGCTTTTCCTGGCATCACTGTTAGGCTCGACCATTGCCATGTGCACCGCCGCCATGGCGGCTGATGATTTGAAAACCCTCGAAGCCGCTGCGAAAGCGGAAGGCGCAGTCAACAGCGTCGGCATGCCCGACAACTGGGCCAACTGGAAAGGCACCTGGGATGACCTGGCCAAGAACTACGGCCTGAAACACATCGACACCGACATGAGCTCGGCCCAGGAAATCGCCAAGTTCGCCGCTGAAAAAGACAACGCCAGCGCTGACATCGGCGACGTGGGTGCAGCCTTCGGCCCGATCGCGGTCAAGCAAGGCGTGGTGCAACCTTACAAGCCCACTACCTGGGATCAAATTCCAGCCTGGGCCAAGGATAAGGACGGCAACTGGGCGCTGGCCTACACCGGCTCCATCGCGTTTATCATCAACAAAAAATTGCTGCACGGTTCCGAAGCACCGACCAAATGGGCAGACCTCAAGGGTGGCAAATACAAGGTTTCCATCGGCGACGTGAGCACCGCGGCTCAGGCGGCCAACGGCGTTCTGGCGGCAGCCTTGGCCAATGGTGGCGACGAGAAAAACATTCAGCCAGCCCTGTTGCTGTTCGCTGATATCGCCAAGCAAGGCCGCCTGTCGATGGCGAACCCGACGATCGCCACCATGGAAAAGGGTGAAGTCGAAGTCGGTGTGGTCTGGGACTTCAACGGTCTGAGCTACAAGGCCAAGATGGCCAATCCGGATGACTACGTCGTGCTGATTCCATCCGATGGTTCGGTGATATCCGGTTACACCACCATCATCAACAAATACGCAAAAAACCCGAACGCTGCCAAGCTGACCCGCGAATATATCTTCAGCGACGCCGGCCAGATCAACCTGGCAAAAGGCAACGCGCGTCCGATTCGTGCCGAACACCTGACCCTGCCCGCCGAGGTCAAGGCCAAGTTGCTGCCTAACGAGCAGTACAAAAATGTCACGCCAATCAAAGACGCCGATGCTTGGGAAAAGACCTCCAAAGCCCTTCCTCAGAAGTGGAACGAAGAAGTCATCGTAGAAATGAAGTGATGTCGTAAATCCCTGTGGGAGCCTTGTGGCGAGGGGGCTTGCCCCCGTTGAACTGCGCAGCAGTTCCAGAATTTCTGATTTTGGGGCCGCTTCGCGACCAACGGGGCGATGCGGCGTTCCGACAAGCCCCCTCACCACAAAAGCTCGCTCCCACAGGTAGATTGGTTACGTATTTGAAATAACTGTCACGCGGAGTATGCCCCTATGAAGCACAACGTCATCCTTGTCGTGCTCGACGGTCTCAACCACGAAGTCGCGCGTCACACCATGGGGCACCTGCAGGCTTATGTCGGCGCAGGGCGCGCCGCGCTCTACAAACTGGAGTGCGAACTGCCGTCCCTGTCCCGCCCACTCTACGAATGCATTCTCACCGGCGTCCCGCCCATTGAGAGTGGCATCGTTCACAACAACGTCTCGCGCCTGTCCAACCAGCGCAGCATCTATCACTACGCCACGGACGCCGGCCTGAAAACTGCCGCTGCGGCGTATCACTGKGTCAGCGAGCTGTATAACCGTTCGCCGTTTGTGGCTGCACGGGATCGTCACACCGACGACGAATCCCTGCCGATCCAGCACGGCCACTTCTACTGGAACGACCACTACCCGGATTCGCACCTGTTCGCCGACGCCGAAAGCCTGCGCATGCGTCATGCGCCGAATTTTCTCTTGATCCACCCGATGAACATTGATGACGCCGGGCACAAGCACGGTCTCGACACGCCGCAGTACCGCAACAGCGCCCGCACTGCCGACATTATCCTGGCTGACTACCTGCGCACCTGGCTCGACGCCGGCTATCAAGTGCTGGTGACCGCCGACCACGGCATGAACAACGACCGCTCCCACAACGGCCTGTTGCCGGAAGAGCGCGAAGTACCGCTGTTTGTTCTCGGTGACGCGTTCAGTCTCAACCCCGACGCCACGCCGAAACAGACCGAAATCTGCGGCACGGTCTGCGAATTGCTGGGCGTGTCCCACGACAAACCGGTGTGCCGGGAGTTGCTCAAGTGAATGCCAATACACGTGGCAAGTGGTTGGCAGCCTTGTGCCTTGTACCTTTCGCCCTGTTTTTTATTGTGTTTGAAATCGCCCCGCTGGTCTGGGTGATGATCAACAGCCTGCAATCGGAAGAGTTCGGTTGGGGCCTGGCTAACTTCACCAAGATCTTCAATTCAAAGTTCTACTTGCAGGCGATCCGGTACAGCCTTGAGATCAGTTTCTGGTCCAGTGTATTCGGGATCATTATCGCGGTGCTGGGTGCTTACTCTCTGCGCCGGGTCGACTCGAAACTGCGCAACTTCGTCAACGCTTTCGCCAACATGACCAGCAACTTCGCCGGCGTGCCCCTCGCCTTCGCGTTCATCATCTTGCTGGGCTTCAACGGCAGCTTCACCATCATGCTCAAGCAGGCCGGGATCATTCAGGATTTCAACCTGTACTCGAAAACCGGGCTGATCATTCTCTACACCTATTTCCAGATTCCCCTCGGCGTGTTGCTGCTCTACCCGGCGTTCGATGCCTTGCGTGAAGACTGGCGCGAGTCCGCCGAATTGCTTGGCGCCAACGGCTGGCAGTTCTGGCGGCACATCGGTTTGCCGGTACTGACGCCGGCGTTGCTCGGTACGTTCGTGATCCTGCTGGCCAACGCCCTCGGCGCCTACGCGACGGTTTACGCGTTGACCACCGGCAACTTCAACGTGATGACCATCCGCATCGCGGCGATGGTATCCGGTGATATTTCCCTCGATCCGAACCTCGCCAGTGCCCTGGCGGTGGTGCTGGTGGCATTGATGACCCTGGTGACCCTCGTGCATCAGCTGCTGTTGAAGAGGAGCTACCATGTCTCGCGCTGAACTGGGCCCAGTCGGTGTCTATCACCGCGTCGTGGTGTACCTGCTGTTTGCCATTCTGTTGTTGCCGCTGTTCGGGACGCTGATC
>NZ_JBFULH010000450.1:0-3363 GCF_056400445.1 Pseudomonas sp. P5_B2
GCTTGCTCGCGAATGCGGTGTATCAGTCAGCATATGCATGGACTGATACTCCGTCTTCGCGAGCAAGCCCGCTCCCACATTAGATTGAGGGTGAAATCAATACCCGCGATCGAAATCCACTTCCCCGCGCAATGCCTCACCAGCCTGATAGGCCCGCAGGTTTTCGACGAACAGGTTCACCATCATTGATGGCGACGTCGGCGCCGAGCTGTGACCGGTCAGCAGCAAGCCCCAGGCGGTCCAGAACGGGTGACGTTGCGGCAGTGGCTCCTGACGACAGACATCAATGACCGCGCCCGCCAGATGCCCTTCTTTCAAGGCTTCCACCAGATCCGCATCGACCACCGCGACGCCGCGACCGACGTTGATGAACAACCCGGTCGGCTTGAACTGCTTGAACAGCGCCGCGTCATACAGGTCGTGGGTATTGGGGGTGTTGGGTAGCAGATTGACCACGTAATCGACTTCCCCGACCAAACGCGGCAAATCTGTCAGCGCACCCACTTCAACAAACGGTGCCTGTTCGCGAGCTTCGCTGGCGATGCCGTACAGTTCGACGCCAAACGGCACCAGGAACTGCGCCACCGTCCGCCCGATGTCACCGGTGCCGACGATCAACACCTTGCGCCCCGCCAGGCTCTGGCCATGGCGGCTGTCCCATTTGCGCTCGACCTGGCTGACCAGCCGCGCCAATACTTCGCGCTCGTGGCCAAGCATGTAAGTCAGCACGTATTCGGCCATGACCTGGCCGAAAATGCCGACCGCGCGGGTCAGGCGATAGTGTCGTGGCAAGCCGTCGGCCAGCAGTGGCGTGATGCCCGCCCAGGTCGATTGCAGCCATTGCGGCTCGTGGCCCTGACGCAACAGGGTGGCCAGCAGATCCGGTTGACCCAGCCAGACAGGGCAATCCGCCGCCAGACGAGCCAGTTCAGCGGAGTCGCCACTGGTGAGCACTTCCAGCTCAGGCGCCGCTTGACGCAACAACTGTGCATATACCGGGTGGTCGTGTTCGGCAATCAGAACGCGCATGTTTCAACCTTTCAAAAACCGTGCAGGCGACCGCGCACGGAGCATCGCTCTCTCGTCACGGTCATCGCCAAAAATCATTCCAGTGTTTCACACAGACTCTGAACTGAGCCTGTCTGCGGGTCACAGCGGATCGTTGCGGCGCAGCAATTCTTCCGGCAAGTGTTCGATGTACTCGTCTTCAGCCGGCGGCATTTGCAGGTGGTAACCCTGTTTTTCAAGGTTCTCCAAGACCACGGTGATGTCCTCGCGCGACAACTTTCGCTCGGGGGTCAGCACCAGATCGAACGCGTGGTGAGGTTTGCCGAAGGCCGCCATCAATGATTCCGGGACACGCTCCAGTGCATCGCTTTTGAGCACATAGAGGTACATCTCGCTTTTCTTCAGGCTTCGGTAGATCGAGCAAATACGTTTCAAGGCTGTTCTCCGGCGGTGGCCAGGCTGTCGAGCAGCGCCTGGCCCATCAATTCGCGGCGCCAGCCACGCAGCGAATCAGGCAATTGGTAAGGACCATTGGGGAAGCCGCTCTTGAGCAGCGCTTCCAGGGTTTTCTTGCGCAGCATCAGTTCCGGCGCGATGTTCAAGCGCTCGGCTTCGGCCTGGCCAATGGCACGCAGCTGTTTGACCAGCACGGCGGCATCCACTGGCAATGGCTCTGGCACGGCGGACGGCCATTGATCGGGCGATACACTGCCAGAGCGTTTGATCAGATCAAGCAGAAACTCGCCATCCTGACGCACGGTACGCGGGTGCATGTCTTCGATTTTCGCCAGAGCGCCGAGATTGTCCGGCTGAGTACGCGCCAGCGGCCACAGGGAATGCTCTCGCACGATACGGTTGCGTGGAAGATCACGCGCACGGGCTTCACGTTCACGCCAGGCGCACAGCTCGCGCAACACGGCGAGTTGGGCACGGGACAGTTTCCAGGCCAGTTTGGCTTCGCGATAGACCTCGTATGGGTCGACCTCGCGGCGTAGGTTGGCCACCAGTTCCGCGCCGTCTTCCAGGACCCAGGCGTACTTGTCGTCAGAAAGCTTCGGGCGCAGCTGTACGAAAACTTCCGCCAGGTGCAAAGCATCTTCAGCGGCGTAGCTGATTTGCGTGTCGGAAAGCGGACGTTGCAGCCAGTCGGAACGGGTTTCGCCCTTGGGCAAGTCGATGCCAAGCACCTCTTGCACCAATCGCGAGTAGCCCATGGAGAAACCCAGGTTCAGGTACGCCGCCGCCAGTTGCGTGTCGAACAGCGGCGCCGGCAGGCTGCCAGTCAGGCGCAACAGGACCTCAAGGTCTTCGCTGCACGCATGGACGACTTTGACCACGGCCGGGTTTTCCAGCAACGCGGCCAGGGGTTGCCAGTTGTCGATGGTCAGCGGGTCTATCAGGTAAGCGCGTACGCCATCGCCGATCTGCAGCAGGCCGGCGATCGGGTAAAAGGTGTCGACCCGCATGAATTCGGTGTCGAGGGCAACGAATGGCAGCTGCTGCCACTCGGCGCAAAACTGACCGAGGCTATCGTTGTCGCGAATCCAGTGAATATCGATGGCCACACGGCTCTCCCTTGAAGAATGGCGCGCAGTATATATCGCCGCCGGCGATTTCCGCGCATCCACTGAACAAGAGCTTTAGCGAAAAGACCTGCCCGACAGCAAGAAATGTCTGACAAGCGGAGACTAACTGGTCTTACTCAGCACATAGACTCGCATCCACGTGCACCCCGGCAGGAAGTTTTGATGGCTCAGAACATTGAAACCGGCCAGCCTGAATTCAGCTTCCACCTCGGCTTTGCTGACCGTCGGCGCAGAGAGAGCGGCCGACGTCTCTGATCGGCGCAGATTGAAATAGCCGTCGACCCGTACCGCCACAATCACGGTATCGCGACTGACCCGGTGGAACTCCCGAAGCATGGCCAATCGATGTTCGGAGCAGGTGATGTACTGAAACAGTTGCATGCAAAAGATGCAGTCCACGGCATTGGCGGACAAGCCAAGAGTGAAGGCTGAGCTCTGGAAGGTCTTGATCCGCTTGAGCAGGCTCTGCGGATGGTGAGTCTGCGCGTGGTTAAGCATATCCTGTGACGGGTCCGTCGCGAGGATCACGCGGTTGGCGTGCTCGGCCAGCACCGGCCAAAAGCGCCCGGCGCCGCACGCCACGTCAAGGATCAGCCCCGGTTCGCCGGCCTCCTTGAGTGCATTGCGCACCAGGTTTTCCTTGCGCCAGAACGTTAGACGCCCCGTCAGGCTACGCGGTTGTGGCTGACGACAAACGCGGGCGTGTTCCTGATCGTAGCGCCGGGCGAACTCAAGCTCGATGGCGGATGTGGGCTGCGCAGACATGTGC
>NZ_JBFULH010000451.1:0-3354 GCF_056400445.1 Pseudomonas sp. P5_B2
CTCCTTATCCCATCGCCTGGACATCGACGGCGACACGGTCATCTGGATCGACCACGAAAACCGTCGCACCACGTTCCCGCTGCCGTCCGCTGAACGCCCGGCCATCCACAACAGCCTGTCACGCGCGGCGATTTACCTCGGCAATGAACCGGAAGAACTGATCCTCGCCCAGGCCGGCGACGAAGCGCGGTTTTATCACTTCCGCAACGGTCGACTCACGGCGATCAGCGACGCCTACGACAACCGCCTGCGCATCAGCCGCGATCGCCAAGACCGTATCCAGCGCCTCGACAACGGCGCCGGCCGCGCCTTGCGGTTTCGTTATGAACGCAGCCATTTGGTCGCCATCGACTATCAGGTGTTTRTTCCGGCGCCGACCCTTGAAACGTGCTGGAAGACCGAGCAAACCCTGRTCAGTTACGCCTACGACGAACGCGCGCAACTGATCGAGGCAAGCAACGCCGCTGGCGAAAGCGAACGCTACGACTACGACGACCAGCACGTCATCCTCCAGCGGCAACTGGCCGGTGGGGCGAGTTTCTTTTGGGAGTGGGAACGGTCCGGCAAAGCCGCACGCTGCGTCCGCCACTGGGCGTCGTTTGCGCAAATGGACGCGCGCTATGTCTGGGATGACGCSGGCAGYGTCACCGTGCACAACCTCGACGGCAGCGAAGARGTKTACGTCCACGACGAGCGGGCKCGGCTGGTGCGCAAGGTCGAACTGGRCGGCGGTGAACAGCTCAAGGCKTACGACGAAGAMGGTCGGCTGGTTGCCGAACAGGATCCGCTMGGCRYCGTCACCGAATACCGCTACGACGAAGTCGGACGCCTTGTCGCGCTGATTCCGCCAGAAGACGAGCCAACGGCCTACGAGTACCGCAACGGTTTCCTGCATGCACGCTATCGCGGCAAAGCCGTGTGGACCTGGCAGCGCAACGCGCAGGGCGACGTCACCGAAGCGACCGATCCCGACGGCCAGGTCACCCATTATTACTACGACGAAAAAGGCCAGCTGCTGTCGATCCGCTACCCGGATACCAGTCGGCATGTGTTCGTCTGGAATGGCTTGGGGCAACTGGTTGAAGAAACGCTACCGGACGGAGGTCAGCGGCGTTTTGCCTACGACGCACTGGGGCGGCAGATTACCCGCCAGGACGAACACGGTGCGGTCACGAAGTCGCAATGGGACGCCGTTGGCCGGCTGATCCAGACCACTTTGCCGACCGGCGCCACTCGCGCCTACAGCTACAACGCCTACGGGAAAATTACTGCCGAACGYGACGAACTCGGCCGCWTCACGCGCTACGARTACCTCGACGAYCTGCACCTGGTCAGTCGCCGCCTCAATGCCGACGGTACCCAACTGCAGTATCGCTACGACAACGCGCAGCTGTTGCTCACGGAAATCGAGAACGAATCCGGCGAGCAATATCGGCTGGACTACACGCCCGGCGGACTGATCCGACAGGAAACCGGCTTCGACGGYCAACGCACGGCGTACGCCTACGACCTCAACGGTCAGTTGCTGGAGAAAACCGAGTTCGGYWCTGACGGTTCGGAGTTGATCACGGGTTACGAGCGAGATTCGGCCGGGCGGTTGCTGGTCAAAACCCTGCCCGACGGYATCAAGGTYGAMTACCGCTACGACAACCTCGGCCGCCTGATCAGCGTCGACGACGGCCACGACCATCCGCTGGAATTCGAGTACGACCCACAGGACCGCCTGATCACCGAACATCAGGGCTGGGGCACCCTGCGCTATGGCTACGACGCCTGCGGCCAACTCAATCGCCTGCGTCTGCCGGACGGCAGCAAACTCGATTACCACCACGCCAAGGGCGGCGCACTGACCGCCATCGACCTCAACGGCGCACGGCTCACCACTCACCAATTTGCCTTCGGCCGCGAGCAACAACGCCAGCAAGGCCAGCTCACCAGTCACTACCACTACGACGAACAGGGCCGATTACAGGCCCACGCCATCCACCAGCAAACCCGGCCGCTGTACATGCGCCATTACGGCTACGCGGTCAACGGCAACCTGGCCACCGTCGCCGACAGTCGACACGGCCAACGCAGCTATTACTACGACCCGCTCAACCGCCTGACCCGCGTGCGCCACACCCGCGACACCCCACCGGAAACCTTCGCCCACGACCCGGCCGGCAACCTGCTGATGCAGGACCGCCCCGGCGCCGCAACCGTCAAAGGCAATCGCCTGCTCATGCAAGGCGACCGCCACTACGACTAYGACGCCTTCGGCAACCTCATTCGCGAACGCCGCGGCACCGGGCAAAAACTCGTCACCGACTACCGCTACGACTGCCAACACCGCTTGATCGGCGTCACCACCCCAGACGGTCGCACCGCCAGTTACCGCTACGACGCCTTCGGCCGCCGCATCGCCAAAACCGTCGACGGCCACACCACCGAATTCTTCTGGCAAGGCGATAACCTCATCGCCGAAAGCAGCCGCGAACACTACCGCAGCTACCTCTACGAACCCGGCAGCTTCCGCCCGCTAGCCATGCTCGACGGCAAAGGCCCGCGCAAAGCCTGCCCGTTCTACTACCAACTCGACCACCTCGGCACGCCGCAGGAACTGACGGATTTTGGTGGCGAGATTGTCTGGTCGGCGAAGTACAACGCCTACGGCAAAGTCACGCATCAGGCGTTTGGCGGGGGCGAGCAGCTTGAGCAGCCGTTGCGGTTTCAAGGGCAGTACTTCGACGCCGAGAGCGGCCTGCACTACAACCGGCATCGGTACTATGATCCGGGGGTTGGACGGTATCTGACGCCTGATCCGATCAAGTTGGCGGGTGGGCTGAACTCGTATCAATACACGCCGAATCCGACGGGGTGGGTTGATCCGTTGGGGTTGAGCGGGAACTGCCCGCTACCGAATAAGCTTGGGTGTGGGGCGCCGGATGATACGGCTGGCGCTAAGGTGGATGAGGGTGAGGCGGCTCTGCCGAACGCCTACACTCACTTTCCTGATGATCCAAATGAGCTTACGGAAGCGTTAGGAGTCCAAAGTTTCACTTACCCAGCATGGAAGTCAAAGAATGGCATGGCGACCTAACGCGAATACGATTATTAGATTTGAAAGTCATCCCGGAGATGCTGGGTCATTTAACGCGAGGCATCATGGTGAGCACTATCATTTGGAGCTTAAACCTAGTCACCTAAGTTGGAGTCAGGCAGATAAACAAAAGGCAGTTGTAAAAGTCAAGCCTGATGGATATCAGCTTGGTCACGGAACTGGCTTTATTGCCGGTGAGAAACATCCAGGTACTTCAAAATGACAGAGTTTCCAGTTTCAGACGGCACCATCGAAAGAATAACGTGTGAGCA
>NZ_JBFULH010000452.1:0-3350 GCF_056400445.1 Pseudomonas sp. P5_B2
TCTCAAAGAGCATCAACACAGATCAACCTCACCTACAGACCACCAGCATGGTCCGAGTCCAGTAACCAGCAGGATTGAAGCCAAACGGGAATACATCGCCCTCCTTGACATCATCAGACCTTGCCAGGACCTTATATCCCGCCCCCTTACACTCCCTTTCCGCGCGCTCGTGGCATTTCTCCCACCCGGAACCCAAACCCGAACAATCAATCTCAATGCCGCTGACCCCGTGCACAAGGTGAGTCTTGGCACTAGTGGTACAACCCGCCAATGCCAGTACGGCTATTACGACAATGAGCTTGTTCATTCACTTCCTTATGCCGGCGGCCCCGCCCGACTGTCATTCACTTCAAGCCAAAGGTTAACTGCAATCAAACGATTGATCTGACTAAAGAAAGAGACAGCTTATCGAGCACGTTGGTTTCACCCCCCCCAATGCAGCCCGGCAGCACCAGTGAGCCCACCAAATCGCAGGCAAAAAAAAGGGCGACCGAAGTCGCCCTTTTTTTATGATCAAGCAGAACTTAGTTCTGTTTGGCCATTGCCTGGCGCAGCAGTGCCGCCATGGTGGTATCAGTTGATTCGCCTTCCGGAGCAGTTTTCAGGCTCTGGATAGCTTCTTTCTCTTCAGCATCGTCTTTCGATTTGATCGACAGCTGAATGACGCGACTCTTACGATCAACGCTGATGATCTTGGCTTCTACTTCCTGGCCTTCTTTCAGAACGTTGCGCGCGTCTTCAACGCGGTCACGGCTGATTTCGGAGGCTTTCAGAGTCGCTTCGATATCGTCGGCCAGAGTGATGATGGCGCCTTTAGCGTCAACTTCTTTCACGATGCCTTTAACGATTGCGCCTTTGTCGTTCTCTTGAACGTACTCGGAGAACGGATCGCTTTCCAGTTGCTTGATACCCAGGGAAATGCGCTCGCGCTCTGGGTCAACCGACAGGATAACGGTGTCCAGCTCGTCGCCCTTCTTGAAGCGGCGTACGGCTTCTTCGCCCACTTCGTTCCAGGAGATGTCGGACAGGTGAACCAGACCGTCGATGCCGCCGTCCAGACCAATGAAGATACCGAAATCGGTGATCGACTTGATGGTGCCGGAGATTTTATCGCCCTTGTTGAACTGGCCAGAGAAATCTTCCCATGGGTTAGATTTGCACTGCTTGATGCCGAGGGAGATACGACGACGCTCTTCGTCGATGTCCAGAACCATAACTTCCACTTCGTCGCCGACTTGTACGACTTTCGAAGGGTGGATGTTCTTGTTGGTCCAGTCCATTTCGGAAACGTGTACCAGACCTTCAACGCCTTCTTCCAGCTCAGCGAAGCAGCCGTAGTCGGTCAGGTTGGTTACACGAGCGGTAACGCGAGTGCTTTCTGGGTAACGGGCTTTGATAGCAACCCATGGATCTTCGCCCAGTTGCTTGAGGCCCAGGGAAACACGATTGCGTTCGCGATCGTACTTCAGAACCTTGACATCAATCTCGTCGCCAACGTTGACGATTTCGGAAGGATGCTTGATACGCTTCCAAGCCATGTCGGTAATGTGCAGCAGGCCATCGACGCCACCCAGATCGACGAATGCGCCGTAATCGGTGAGGTTTTTGACGATACCTTTGACTTGTTGACCTTCCTGCAGGGATTCCAGCAGAGCTTCACGCTCGGCGGAGTTCTCGGCTTCGAGGACGCTGCGACGGGAAACGACAACGTTGTTGCGTTTCTGGTCGAGTTTGATGACCTTGAATTCCAGCTCTTTGCCTTCCAGGTGCGTGGTATCGCGCACAGGACGGACGTCAACCAGAGAACCTGGCAGGAACGCACGGATGCCGTTAACGTCGACAGTGAAGCCGCCTTTAACCTTACCGTTGATAACGCCCTTGACCACTTCTTCGGCTGCGAAGGCTGCTTCCAGAACAATCCAGCATTCAGCGCGCTTGGCTTTTTCACGGGACAGCTTGGTTTCACCAAAGCCGTCTTCAACCGAGTCCAGAGCAACGTGAACTTCGTCACCGACGTTGATGTTCAGTTCGCCAGCGTCGTTGTAGAACTGCTCAAGCGGGATGAGTGCTTCAGACTTCAGGCCAGCGTGAACGGTTACCCAGCGAGCTTGGTAATCGATATCAACGATAACACCGGTGATGATGGAGCCTGCCTGAAGGTTCAGGGTTTTTAGGCTTTCTTCAAAGAGTTCCGCAAAGCTTTCGCTCATTTTAATTCCTGTTGATGAGGGCGAAGACTACGCCCATCTCCACACCCCAGACGGTATGGGTTAGTTTCATTTAAAAGAAGCCACCGCAGGACTATGACTGGTCCCCTGCGGCCTTCTTGGTCACCCGGCGATATCGCGAATGGCGATCTCGCTCATGATGCGTTCCAGCACCTGATCGATGGATAATTCCGTGGAATCCAGCTGTATGGCGTCAGCCGCCGGTTTGAGCGGGGCTACCGCTCGCTGGGTGTCACGCTCATCGCGGACACGTATCTCATCTAGCAGACTCGACAGACTAACACCATCGACTTTGCCCTTCAACTGCAAGTATCGACGGCGCGCACGCTCCTCGGCACTGGCAGTGAGGAAAATCTTCAAAGGCGCGTCCGGAAAAACTACTGTGCCCATATCTCGGCCATCGGCCACCAGCCCCGGGAATTCCTGGAACGCACGCTGACGCTGCAGCAGCGCCTCGCGTACTGCGGGCAGCGCAGCGACTTGGGATGCACCGGCACCGATACTTTCCGTACGAATCACATCGCTGACTTCGTCGCCTTCGAGAATGATTCGTTGCAGTTGACCGTCCGTCGCAGCGATGAATTGCACGTCCAGATGAGCCGCCAGTTTTTTCAGCAACTCTTCATTGGTCAGATCAACACCATGATTGTGCGCAGCGAACGCCAGCAAACGGTACAGGGCACCGGAATCCAGAAGGTTCCAGCCCAGACGTTTCGCCAGTATCCCGGCGATCGTGCCTTTACCGGAACCGCTCGGGCCATCGATGGTAATGACTGGCGACTTGATGATCACGACTGAGCCTCTTCAGCAACCCGGATACCGACCTGCGCGCACAGCGCGAGAAAGTTCGGGAACGACGTCGCGACGTTGGCGCAATCATGGATGCGGATCGGCGCAGTAGCGCGCAGTGATGCAACGCTGAATGCCATGGCAATCCGATGGTCGCCATGTCCATGCACTTCGCCGCCGCCGATCTGGCCGCCGTCGATAATAATGCCGTCAGGGGTCGGTTCGCATTTGACACCCAGTGCCAGCAAGCCATCGGCCATGACCTGAATCCGGTCCGACTCCTTGACCCGCAGCTCTTCAGCGCCACGCAGAATAGTGCGCCCTTGCGCGCAG
>NZ_JBFULH010000453.1:0-3336 GCF_056400445.1 Pseudomonas sp. P5_B2
GCGTGGGAATGCTTCAAGGGACGCTCCGCGTCCAGTGACGCGGAGCGTCACGGGCTGCATTCCCACGCGGAGCGTGGGAACGATCATTACTGTGCCTGTTCCAGCGCCACACCCGCGCCCATCAGGCCGGAATATGGCGCCGTCACCAGCCACACCGGGATGCCTTTGAAGTAATCGCTCATGCAACCCTTGTCGGCAAAGCATCGGGCAAATCCGCTTTCTACGAAGAAATCGGCAAACCGCGGGATCACGCCACCGACGATGTACACGCCACCGCGCGCCCCGGTGGTCAGCACGTTGTTGCCGGCCACGCGACCGAGCCAGCAGCAGAACTGCTCCAGCACTTCCAGCGCAATCGGATCGCCCGCCAGCCCGGCAGCGGTGATCGCTTCCGGTGTTTCGAGCACGGGCGTGTGACCGTCCACAGCGCAAATCGCCCGGTACACCCGTGGCAAGCCGCCGCCGCTCAACGCGGTTTCAGCGCTGACATGACCGACCTCATTGAAGATGTGTTGCCACAACTGCGTTTCCCGCGGGCTACTCAGCGGCAGATCGACGWGACCGCCTTCCCCGGGCAACGCGGCAAAACGCCCTTCGCCGAGATCCAGCAAGGTACCGACGCCAAGGCCCGTACCCGGGCCAATCACCACCGCCGGTCGCAACGGTTCCGGGGTGCCTTCGCAGACCACCCGGAATTCGCCCGGCTGCAAACGGGTCATGCCCAGCGCCATCGCCGAAAAATCGTTGACCAGTAACAGTTGATCGACCTGCAAGGTCTTGCAGAAACCCTTGCGGCTCAGTCGCCAGTGATTGTTGGTGAACCTGAATTCATCGCCGCTCACGGGACCGGCCACCGACAGGCACACCGAACCGATCGAACCCAACGCCAGACCGAGCCCGCTCAGATAGAGGGCGATCGCCTCCTCCGGGCTGGCGAAATCTGCCGTCGCCAGCACCTGGACCGATTCCAGTTGCTGGTTTTTCCACAACGCGAAACGAGCGTTGGTCCCACCGATGTCACCGACCAAAGCCAGTTTCAATTAAGCGTCTCCAGGGCAGAAGTAAAGGCGCTGGCGCCCTGCTCTGCGGAGCTGAAGGCCATGCGCATGAAACCAAACAGTTCGCGTCCGCTGCCAATGTTATTGCCCAACAGGCCCTTGGCAGGTTCGCGCGCTGCAAATTCTTCGGCGTCCACCTTAAGCTCCAGGGTGCCTTTGACGCCATCGACGCGGATGATATCGCCCTCTTGCACCCGCGCCAAAGCGCCGCCGACATAAGCTTCGGGGCTGACGTGAATTGCCGCCGGGATTTTCCCCGAGGCGCCGGACATGCGTCCGTCCGTCACCAGCGCCACTTTGAAGCCTCGATCCTGCAACACGCCGAGGAACGGCGTCATCTTGTGCAGCTCCGGCATGCCGTTGGAACGCGGGCCCTGGAAGCGCATCACCGCGACAAAATCTTTCTCCAGCAAACCGGCCTTGAACGCATCGGCCAGGTCCTGTTGATCCTGGAACACCATGGCCGGTGCTTCGACAATCTGGTTTTCCAGCGCCACGGCCGAGACTTTCATCACACCGCGACCGAGGTTGCCTTCCATCACGCGCAAACCGCCTTCTGGCGAGAATGCCCGAGCGACCGGGCGCAGGATGCTTTCGTCGAGGCTGTCGGTCACGCCTTCGCGCCAGACCAGTTCGCCGTTATCGAGGAACGGCTCCATCGTGTAACGGCGCAGGCCGTGACCAAGCACAGTGTTGACGTTTTCGTGGAGCAGCCCGGCGTCCAGCAATTCGCGGATCAGGAACGACATGCCGCCCGCGGCCTGGAAGTGATTGATGTCGGCTTTGCCATTCGGGTAGACGTGGCTCAGGGTCGGCACGACTTCAGAGAGGTCGGCCATGTCCTGCCAGGTCAATTGAATGCCCGCCGCCATGGCGATGGCCGGCATGTGCAAGGTGTGGTTGGTCGAACCGCCGGTGGCGTGCAGTGCCACGATGGAGTTGACCAGCGAACGCTCGTCGACAATTTCGCCAATCGGCATGAAGTCGCCGTTCTGCTTGGTCAGGCGGGTGACCTGATGCGCCGCTTCGCGGGTCAGGGCATCGCGCAACGGCGTGTTCGGATTGACRAAGGACGCGCCCGGCAAGTGCAGCCCCATCACTTCCATGAGCAACTGGTTGGTGTTGGCGGTGCCGTAGAACGYGCAGGTGCCAGGGCTGTGGTAGGAATTCATTTCCGACTCCAGCAGCTCTTCGCGGCTGGCCTTGCCTTCGGCGTAGCGCTGGCGCACATCGGCTTTCTGCTTGTTGGAAATGCCCGAGACCATCGGCCCGCCCGGCACAAAAATCGTCGGCAGATGACCGAAGCGCAACGCACCCATCATCAGGCCCGGCACGATCTTGTCGCAGATGCCGAGCATCAGCGCGCCGTCGAACATGTTGTGGGACAACGCCACGGCGGTGGACATAGCGATTACTTCGCGGCTCGGCAGGCTCAGTTCCATGCCCGGTTCGCCCTGGGTCACGCCATCGCACATGGCCGGGGTACCGCCAGCGAACTGGCCGACCGAACCGATCTCGCGCAGCGCTCGTTTGATCTGTTCCGGGAAGACTTCGTACGGCTGGTGCGCCGAGAGCATGTCGTTATATGACGAAACTATGGCGATGTTGGCGGAGTTCATCATCCGCAGGCTGTTTTTGTCTTCAGTGCCGCAACCCGCCACGCCGTGGGCGAAGTTGGCGCATTGCAGCTTGCCGCGCATCGGACCGTCGCTGGCGGCACCACGAATCAGTGCAAGGTAGGCCTCACGCGTGGCGCGGCTACGGGCGATAAGCCGTTCGGTGACCTCAAGGACGCGGGGATGCATGTGTAGAACTCCAGGCTAACGGATGTGGCGACCTGATTGTCTATGCTGAGCAAGAACCGTTGTGRTTGGGATGACAGACGGTTTTCTTGATCGGTCGGACCAGTTGATCAGGTCACTCGTTGTAGATTGAACAAAATATTGCCATTAAAAACGCTTGTTTTCTATTTTTATGCGAATAATCTTGTAATTCCAACAACAAAACGACGGCGGCGCTGTAAATGACTCTTCGAATTGCAATCAATGGTTTTGGCCGGATTGGCCGCAACGTCCTTCGCGCACTGTATACCCAAGGCTATCGTCAGGATCTTCAGATCGTTGCCATCAATGATTTGGGCGACAGCGCAATCAACGCCCATTTGCTCAAGTTTGACACTGTTCATGGCACGTTCGACGCCGATGTTCAGCACGACCGCGAGAGTCTGACAGTCAACGGCGACCGCATTGCCGTCAGCGCCATTCGCAACCCGGCCGAC
>NZ_JBFULH010000454.1:0-3311 GCF_056400445.1 Pseudomonas sp. P5_B2
ACACTGCACGGTTACCGTGCTTGGCCACGGTGCAACCCGCCGCTGCAACAACGAAGGATGAAGCAGTCGACACGTTGAAAATATTGGCGCCGTCTCCACCGGTCCCGACCACATCGACCACGCCGTCGAGGGTCTTGAGTTCGACCTTGTCCGCCAGCTCGCGCATGACCGACACCGCGCCGACGATTTCGTCGATGCTTTCGCTCTTCATGCGCATGGCCATCATGAACGCGCCGATCTGCGCATCCGTGCATTGGCCGGTCATGATTTCGCGCATCACATCACTCATCTCGTCGGTGCTGAGGTCGAGGTGATCGACGATACGGCCCAGGGCTGTCTTGATATTCATGCARAGTCCTTAGCGCGTGCCGCCGGTTTGTTTGAGGAAGTTAGCGAACAGCTCGTGGCCCTGCTCGGTGAGGATCGACTCAGGGTGGAACTGCACACCTTCGATATTCAGTGTCTTGTGGCGCAGGCCCATGATCTCGTCGACCGAACCGTCTTCAAGCTGGGTCCAGGCGGTGAGTTCCAGGCAATCTGGCAGGGTTTCACGCTTGACGATCAGCGAATGATAGCGCGTCACCGTCAGCGGGCGATTCAGGCCTTCGAACACGCCCTTGTCCTCGTGGAATACCGGGCTAGTCTTACCGTGCATCACTTGGCGGGCGCGAACCACATCACCGCCAAAGGCCTGGCCGATGGACTGGTGGCCAAGGCAGACGCCAAGAATCGGCAGCTTGCCGGCGAAATGCTTGATCGCTTCAATCGAGATCCCGGCTTCGGTGGGGGTGCAAGGACCGGGGGACACCACGATGCGCTCGGGGTTGAGGGCTTCGATTTCAGCGATGGTCAGTTCATCGTTGCGCACGACTTTGACCTGGGAGCCGAGCTCACCAAGGTACTGCACAACGTTGTAGGTAAAGGAGTCGTAGTTATCGATCATCAGCAACATGGCGTTTTTAAACCTCTTGAATTCACTGACTTTAAAGATGGCCTTCGAATGATTGACCTGCAGAGCGCTGCGCTTTGTCAGGTGCTGGAGCAGCGCCAGCAAAGCGGCATTTCAAACAGGTAAAGAAGGCAAAGCGGTACAGGTCCGGCGAGGCCGGCAAAAAGAATTCAGGCGCGCCAACGCCAGCGGGCGTGTGCCTTGATGACTTGATCCAGGAGTTTACTGATGATCAACACGGAGAAGGTCTCTTTCATACGTCCGGGCACAGTAACTTAGCCGGGCAGAGCGTGCAATATCGCCGGGGCTACTGCTCGCGAAACTATCAAAGGCTGCGCGACAGATGGCAAAAGGCTGGAAGTTTTTGGTACTGTCGTTTCGTTCACTACAACAATAAATAAATGGACTTGCTCATGATCAAACAGACGATGTTTGTACCGCTCGCAGGATGCTTGCTCGCGATGGCCTGCGCCCAAGCGAACGCCGCACCGAATCCTTACACCAGTTTCGTCGTCTTCGGCGACAGCCTCAACGATGCCGGGACTTTTGCCGACACCGGCGGACCTGCCGGGGCGACCCAGCGTTACACCAACCGGACGGGGCCGGTTTATCTGGATGGCAGCGGCGAATTCCGCTCGCTCAACTCCACGCAAATACTGGGAGGAAAACTGGGGTACTCGGCGGACCAGACTGCCTCATCGAATTCGGCGGTACGCGCCAGCAATGGCCAACCCGACGGCAACAACTGGGCCGTCGGCGGTTATCGCACCGATCAGATTCTCGATTCGATCACCACCACTTCCGCCACCGGCGAGCGCACCCGGGCGGGTTACCTGCCTTCGAACAACTTCCGTGCCGATCCGAACGCGCTGTATTACCTGTCGGGTGGCGGTAACGACTTCCTGCAGGGCCGCGTCACCAGCCTGCCTCAGGCCAGTGCCGCCGCCGACCGATTGGCCAACAGCGTCCAGTCGCTGCAAACCGCCGGAGCCAAATACATCGTGGTCTGGCTGCTGCCCGATATCGGCCTGACACCAGCCATCAACGGTAGTCCGCTGCAAGCGTTCACCTCCCAACTCAGCGCCCAGTTCAACACTGAATTGGTGAGCCGACTGCAGAACATTAATGCCGAAATCATCCCGCTGAACATCCCGGTATTGCTCAACGAAGCTTTCGCCAACCCGGCACAGTTCGGGCTGGCGACAGACCAGAACCTGACTGCCACCTGCTTCAGCGGCAGCGGCTGCACCGAGAACGCCCGTTACGGCATCAACAGCGCCACACCAGACCCGACGAAGCTGATCTACAACGACTCGGTACACCCGACCGAAACCGGGCAACGCCTGATCGCCGATTATGCATATTCCCTGTTGTCAGCGCCGTGGGAGCTGACGCTGCTGCCGCAAATGGCCCAGGGCACCTTGCAAGCGCACCAGGATGAACTGCGCAACCAATGGATGGCCGACTGGGAAAGCTGGCAAGGCGTCGGCCAATGGCGAGCCATTGTTGCCGGCGGTGGCCAGCATCAGGATTTTGATGGGCAGGACAGCGTCGTGAGCGCTGACGGTAACGGGTACAACCTGAACATCGGTGGCAGCTATCGTCTTGACGATGCCTGGCGCGTGGGGGTGGCGGCCGGTTTCTATAACCAGAAACTCGAAGCCGGGAATAACGACTCCGACTACAAGCTCAACACTTACCTGGGCACGGCATTCGCCCAGTACCAACAAAATCGCGTATGGGCTGATATGGCGTTGACAGCCGGGCATCTGGATTACGACAGCCTCAAACGTAAATTCCAGCTGGGCGCCAACGAGCGCAGCGAAAAAGGCGATACCAGTGGCTACGTCGAAGCCGCTAGCGCTCGCATTGGCTACGACATCGCGCAGCAAGCCAGCAGCCCTTGGCATTTGTCGCCGTTTGTCAGCGCCGATTTCTCCAAAGTAAAAGTCGATGGTTACTCAGAGCAAACCACTGATTCCACAGCGCTGACCTTTGCTGATCAGGAGAGTATTTCCCGGCGTCTGGGCTTCGGTTTGCAGGGCAAATACCAGATCACCTCACAAACCGAGGTATTCGGCGAAGTGGCTCACGAGCGTGAGTACAACGACGATGTCCAGGACGTGACCATCAGCCTCAACAGCCTGCCTGACAATCAGTTCACGCTGGAAGGCTACACCCCGCAAACCAATCTGAACCGGGTGAACCTCGGGGTGAGTCACCACCTCACCAAGGAACTGGCACTGCGCGCCAGCTACAACATTCGCAAGGATGATGACTTTACCCAGCAAGGGATTAACGTAGGGGTTGCGTTGGACTTCTAAAATCGATCGGCAACAAAAAAAACGCGGCGCCCTCACAG
>NZ_JBFULH010000455.1:0-3300 GCF_056400445.1 Pseudomonas sp. P5_B2
CACCCCCGCTCCCATTGGGGTTGTGTTGGCTGTGGATTGGAGCATCAGTTGTGCCGCTTTTTCAGCAATCATCAACGTCGGCGAGCAGGTGTTGCCCGAGGTGATGCGCGGCATGATCGAGGCGTCGGCAATGCGCAAGCCAGGAATACCGTGGACCCGCAACTCGGCATCAACCACCGCATCCGCGTCGTTACCCATCCGGCAAGTGCCGACAGGATGGAAAATCGTGGTGCCGATCTGCGCGGCGGCTTCGTGCAATTCTTCTTCGGTCTGCAAGCGCGCACCGGGCAGGTACTCGACCGGATTGAAAGTGCGCAGCGCTGGTGCGGCGACGATGCGGCGGGTCAGGCGAATGGCATCGGCGGCGACGCGCAAGTCCTCGGGGTGGCTCAAATAGTTAGGCTGGATCAGTGGCGCTGACAGCGGGTCGGCGGAACAAATGTCCACCCGGCCCCTGCTTTGCGGGCGTAGATCGCAGACCGAGGCGGTAAAGGCAGGGAAGGGGTGCAACGGTTCACCGAAGCGTTCCAGCGACAACGGCTGCACGTGATATTCGAGATTGGCCGAGGTCTGTTCCGGTCCCGATCGCGCAAAGGCCCCCAGTTGACTCGGCGCCATGGACAGCGGGCCGCTGCGGTCATACAGGTAGCGCAAACCCATACCCATCTTGCCCCAGACACTGCCGGCAATCTGGTTCAGCGTGCGGGCGTTTTCCAGTTTGTAGATCAGCCGCAATTGCAGATGATCCTGCAGATTGCCTCCCACCCCCGGCAGCTCATGGGTCACGCCGATCCCCAGTCTTTGCAGCAGCGGGCGAGGGCCGATGCCGGAGCGCTGGAGGATGCCCGGTGAGCCGACGGAGCCGGCACACAGGACGATTTCCTTGCGCGCCTTGAAGGTTTTCGCCTGGCCTTGGTAGCGTGTAATGACTGCAGATGCGCGGCCGTTGTCGAGCAACACGCGGTCGACTTCGACGTCGGTCAGCACCGTAAGATTGGCGCGGTGGCGGATCGGTTTGAGAAACGCCTTGGCCGCGTTCCAGCGGATTCCGGCCTTTTGATTGACTTGAAAGTAGCCGCAGCCTTCGTTATCGCCCTGATTGAAATCATCGATGCTGGCGATGCCGCTTTGCTCGGCGGCGCTGCGGAAGGCATCGAGAATCGGCCACGACAACCGCTGACGCTCGACGCGCCAGTCGCCGCTGGCACCGTGAAATTCGGAGTCGCCGGCAAAATGGTTTTCGCTCTTTTTGAACAGCGGCAACACGTCGCTCCAGCTCCAGCCCGGATTGCCGTCAGCGGCCCAGCCATCGTAGTCGCCGGCCTGGCCGCGCATGTAGATCATGCCGTTGATTGAAGAACAGCCGCCGAGCACTTTGCCGCGTGGGTAACTCAGGGTGCGCCCTTGCAGGCCGGCTTGCGCCTGGGTCTTGAAGCACCAGTCGGTGCGCGGGTTACCGATGCAGAACAGGTAACCCACAGGGATATGAATCCACGCGTAATTATCGCGGCCGCCGGCTTCGAGCAGCAGCACCCGGTGCTGTGGGTTGGCCGACAGTCGATTAGCCAGCAAACAACCGGCCGGCCCGGCGCCGACCACGATGTAGTCGAATTCATCTAGGGAAGTCTGCATCCCTGACCTCTTATTGTTGTTGTTCTTGTTGTCAGTATCCTAGTTGTTAGCTTTCAGTAAAAGAATGTTAGTTTTTGCGCAGCCGTTGTACGTTTTTAAACAGCCTCGCCTCAAGGACGGATCATGTTCGACTGGAATGACCTGCGGTTTTTTCTCGAGTTGCAGCGCAGCGGGCGTTTGCTCACCGCTGCCCGCCGTTTGAACACCACCCATGCCACCGTCGCCCGGCACATCGAGGCCATCGAAAAGAGTCTCGGCACGGCGCTGTTCGTCCAGCATGCCCAGGGTTATGAAATGACCCCGGCCGGCGAAGCGCTGCTCAAACACGCCGAAGCCATGGAAAACGTTGCGTTGCTCGCCCAGGAAGAAATCACCCAGTCCACTGCGCCGCTGGGCAAGATTCGCGTCGGGGTGACTGAAGGCCTGGGCATCATGTTTCTCGCTAGCCGTATGATCGGTCTGTTCGAACGCTATCCGGGGCTGGAAGTGGAACTGGTGGCTGTGCCGCGCTTCGTCAGCATCCTCAATCGCGAAGCCGAAATCAGCATCCACCTCGAACGCCCGGCCGCCGACATGCTGGTCACCCGCAAACTCACCGACTACCGCCTGGCGCTCTATGCCAGCCAGGCGTATCTCGACCGATCACCGCCATTGCACAGCCGCGAAGACCTCGGTCGCCATGCCTGGATCGGCTACGTCGACGACCTGCTGTTCAGCCAGGAATTGATCTTCCTCAACAGCTTCTGCCGCAATCCCCGGGTGGTGTTCCACAGCACCAGCGTCATCGCCCAGCAACAAGCCGCGCGTTCCGGGTTGGGCATCGCCGTGTTGCCGTGCTTCATGGCCAACGCCGATCCGGATTTGGTGCCGTTGTTGCCGGATGAAAGCATCCAGCGCAGTTACTGGATCAGTACCCGGCGCGAACTGCACAAGTCGGTGCGGCTGCGGGTGGTCTGGGATTATGTGGTGGGGTTGTGTGAGGCGGAGCAGGGGTTATTGCTGGGATAGCGTTCAGCGTCCAATCTATAGGATGACGACAAGGAGTGTTACCTGACACTCCTTCGCGATTAAGGAGGCTTGCAGCATGACCGAAGAAACAAAAGTAAAAGGGCCTGCGTCGTACTTCCCGTCCATAGAGAAAAAGTATGGACAACCCATCAGCCACTGGCTGGATTTGCTCGGAACAGTGAGCGGTAAAAAGCACATGGAAATGGTGGCCTGGCTGAAGACTGAACACGGTATGGGGCATGGCCATGCCAATGCTTTGGTTGGGCATTATTTAGCTGCCACCAAAAAGTGATTGAGAAGGGCGGGCAGGGCATGTTCATGCCCCCGATACTCATCAGATAAAACACAAAACCCTGTGGGAGCGAGCCTGCTCGCGATGGCGGCAGTACATCTAAAATGGATGCCGGCTGACACACCGCTTTCGCGAGCAGGCTCGCTTCCACCCGGATTTCGATCGACTGACGCAGCGAGAGAATTCCTCTGTTTCGTTGCTGCTTAAACAACAAAAAATCGCACCTGTTTAAACGAAGCCTTCTGTTACCACCCAACGGCTACAACGCCTTCGCCATCGCCTACAGGTAAGACAGAATCCGCCGGCTTGTGCGTCCAGGTGCCCGCCAGTAACTTGATTCACTGATGAGCAGTGACAGGAATCAAGTT
>NZ_JBFULH010000456.1:0-3293 GCF_056400445.1 Pseudomonas sp. P5_B2
TCTCGTTGCCCTGACCAATCCAGATGCCCAGTTCCAGTTCGTAATCCAGACGTGCGCACGGACCAAACGTCGGCTCGGTCTGACCGGCCGGCAAGGTCTGCCCTTTCGGTCGGCGGACATCGGTGCCGGACGGGCGGATAGTTGATGCACGACCGTGATAGCCGATGGGCACGTACTTGTAGTTCGGCAGCAGCGGATTGTCGGGGCGGAACAGTTTGCCGACGTTTTGCGCGTGCTCGATGCCGACATAGAAGTCGGTGTAATCGTTGATTTTCGCTGGCAGGTGCATCGCGCAATGGGCCGCCAAGGGCAGCAGTTTTGCGCCTTGGGCTTCGATCTTGCCGTGCAGGGTGCTGCCTTCTTTGAACAGTTCGATCAGGCGTTCACGCAGGGCAACACGAGCCTCGCGGCCCAGTTCGAAAAACGCATTCAACTGACCGCCACGGGTGGCTTCGACGGCGGTTTTGGCAGCGCCATCGAACAGGCCCGCTTCCAGCGCTGCTTCCAGATCAAAAATATGCTCGCCAATCGCCACGCCGCTACGCGGGGCTGAACCGTTCACGCTGAACACACCCAAAGGCAGGTTTTGCAACGGGAAATCGGCATGGCCGTTGGCGGAGGCAACCCAGCTACGAGTGATGGTTGTCTGAGTCATGAGTTATCTCCGGGTCGGGTCGAAAGTGGCGGGCAGTGTGGCCCAGCAGGCATCGTAATTGGTTTGCAATTGTGGGCAATCGAGGGCGAAACGGCTCGGGCGCAATACCTGGCTGGTCTCGAACATGAAGGCCATGGTGTTGTCGATTTTCGCCGGCGCAAGGTCCGCGTTGATTGCCTTGGTGCAGGTTTCGCCATCAGGGCCGTGAGCGCTCATGCAGCTATGCAAGGACGCACCGCCGGGCACGAAGCCTTCGGCCTTGGCATCGTACTCGCCCTTGATCAGGCCCATGAATTCGTTCATCAGGTTGCGGTGGAACCACGGTGGACGGAAGGTTTTCTCGGCAACCATCCAGCGAGGCGGGAAGATCACGAAGTCCAGGTTGGCCAAACCGTGCACGCTGGTCGGCGACGTCAGAACGGTGAAAATCGACGGGTCCGGATGATCGAAACTGACCGTGCCGATAGTGTTGAAACGGCGCAGGTCATATTTGTACGGCACGTTATTGCCGTGCCAGGCAACCACGTTGAGCGGCGAATGATCCAGCTCACAGCCCCACAACTGGCCAAGAAATTTCTGCACCAGCGTGGTCGGTTGTTTAAGGTTCTCGTAATGCGCAACCGGCGTCAGGAAGTCCCGCGGGTTGGCCAGGCCATTGCTGCCGATCGGCCCCAGGTCTGGCAGACGTAGCGGCGCGCCGTGGTTTTCGGCGATGTAACCTCGCGCTTGAGGGTCGAGCAATTCGACGCGGAACTTCAGCCCGCGCGGCAGCACGGCGATTTCCAGCGGCTCCAGGTCCAGCACGCCGAGCTCGGTGGCGATGCGCAAACGACCGAGCTCCGGCACCAGCAGCAGTTCGCCGTCGGCATTGAAGAACACGCGCTCCATGGAGCGGTTGGCGCGATAGCTATGGATGCTGATTCCGGCCGGTTTTTCCGCACCCGAGTTCGCGGCCATGCTGACCAGACCATCGATGAAATCGGTGGGCTCGCTCGGGATCTCCAACGGGTTCCAGCGCAGGCGGTTGGGGGTCACTTCACCCAATGGGCCGCCGGCAAGTTGTCGATCCAGTTTGACGAACGCCGGGTGATTGGCCGATGGCTGAATGCGGTACATCCAGGTACGCCGCGCTTCACTGCGGGCCATGGTGAACGCAGTGCCAGAAAACAATTCGGTGTAGAGACCATACGGGGCTTTTTGCGGGGAATTCTGGCCGATGGGCAACGCGCCGGGCAACGCTTCACTGCTGAACTCGTTGCCGAAGCCAGACTGATAAGCCAGCGCTGGCGCGGTTGAATCAGGGTTCATGGAGCCTCCTGAACAGGGAGAAGGCGATAACCTGTCACTCTGTTGCAGAGGTTCGGCACGCCTGGGTTATTTTTATCGTAATCTGATTACGCATAACGTAATTTGATTGGTATTGACCGTCAAGCTATAAAGACGCCCATTCGTCCCGGATCAGACCGCCTCCATGGAAACGCCGCGCAACAACGACAAGCAAAAAGTCCGCTCGGCCGAAGTCGGCACCGACATTCTCAAGGCCTTGGCCGAGTTGTCGCCATCGACCTCGCTTTCGCGCCTGGCCGAGCACGTGCAGATGCCGGCGAGCAAGGTTCACCGCTATTTGCAGGCGCTGATCGCCAGCGGTTTTGCCGAGCAAAACTCCGCCACCAACCATTACGGCCTCGGCCGTGAAGCCCTGCGCGTGGGGCTGGCCGCACTTAACAGTATGGACGTGCTGAAAGTCGCCGCCCTGCCCCTGGCCGAGTTGCGCGATGAACTGAATGAAACCTGCTTTTTGGCGGTGTGGGGCAATCAGGGTGCGACCGTGGTGCACATCGAACCTGCCGTGCGCGCGGTGACGGTAGTGACGCAGTTGGGGTCGGTGTTGCCGCTGTTGAGTTCGTCCACCGGGCTGGTGTTTGGTGCTTTTCTTCCCAAACGCGAAACCGTGGATTTACGCGATCAGGAATTGCTGACCGCCACTGCCCACGCTCTGGCGGACGGTCAAGCCTACTCGACGCTGTGCAAGCAGATACGCGAACGCGGTCTGCATCACGTGCATGGTCTACTGATGCCCGGTGTCGATGCGTTGTCGGCACCGGTTTTCAACGCGGTCGGGACCGTAGCAGCGGTAATGACCATAGTCGGCCCGACCTCGTTGTTTCACGCCGACGAAAACGGCCCGGCGGCACAGCGATTGCTGGCGGCGACGCGGGCCGTGAGTTGGCGGATGGGCTATGACCCCATCCATGCAGTGAGTCCGATCAACGATTAATCGCCGCAGTACTAACGCACGATGGTCTTGCTATCTCGCATCTCTGAGTCAGCCAATACGTCCTTGACGATTTGCTGCAGCACTTCGTGCGGGACGTTTTGCCCCGTGGCTTTGGACACAAGGTCTGCCACTGTCTTCGCATCACCCGCGAGTTCGATCAGCGTTTTTTGCGCCGAGGTGATTGCGCCCTTGCCCAGTTCTTTGTATTTGCCGTAGCCCAATAGAGCCAGATCAATCAACGCCCCCTTGAAATGGGTGATGGCTTTATTTTTATCACCATCGTGATAAGCCTGCGCACCTTCAAGAATGTTTTTGGTAATTTGTATCGCGGCGACCGCTAGCCCTAACGGAGGAATGACC
>NZ_JBFULH010000457.1:0-3270 GCF_056400445.1 Pseudomonas sp. P5_B2
ATCTTCACCAAGGCAACGAGTTGCCTGGTGGCGGCTGATAGCGACCTGATCAAGCCGCGCACCGTGCGCTTCCTCGACTACGAGATTGAACTGGGGCTTGTGATGAAACGCGCGATCAGCGGTTCTGTGTCTGTCACTGACGCCAACCTGCATGAGTTCATCGCCGGCGTCGTCATTGTTAATGACTACTCGGCCCGCGACATTCAGATTCCGCAGATGCAATTCTACAAGGGCAAGAGCTTCCGCACTTTCGGCCCGGTCGGTCCCTACCTCTGTCTTCTGGATGCCAAGGACATGCATTACCTGAAAGCGCTGCAGCTACGTCTGACGGTCAACGACCAGGTGCGACAGAGCGACAGCACAGCCAATCTGGTTTACGGTCCCGCTGAAACCCTTACTGAACTCTCCACCTTGCAAGATCTCGCCGCTGGAGACCTGATCGCCACCGGTACTCCTGCTGGCTGTGCGCTGACGATTCCTTCGCCTGCCAAACAGCGCATTGCGGCTCTGATGCCAGAAGCCACCAAGTGGCAACTGTTTCTCAAGGCGCAGGAGAGCCGGCCGCAGTATCTCAAGCCGGGCGATGTGGTTGAGGCCCGCATTCGCAGTGCCGATGGTGTGATCGACCTCGGTGTGCAACGCAACCGAGTTGTGGGGGAAGTCTGATGGTGGTGCAGACTCTGAACGATATCGAATGCCTCGAACGAGTCCCCTTGTCGGAGCGCGAACTGGCCTCTAGCACATATGAAGCGCTGCGACGGGCAGCCGAGTGCACTCCCCAGGCACCGGCGCTAAGTTTCTTCACCGATGCCGCCAATTTCAGACGCACCGTTGAGTGGAGCTACTCCCAACTCTTCGCGGATATCACCCGCGCGGCCAATGCCTTCCATGACCTGGGCATAAAGCCCGGCGAGGTGCTTGCCTTCATCCTGCCCAACCTGCCGGAAACCCATTTCACAATTTGGGGCGGGGAGGCGGCGGGTATCGTCATGGCGATCAACCCTCTGCTTGAGGCCAAGCAGATGGCCGGCTTGCTGAATGCCGCGAAGGCCACTGTAGTGGTGACGCTTGCGCCGACTGTGGGCAGCGATCTGTGGCCAAAACTGGCTTCGCAGCTGGATCAGTTACCCACGGTCAGGTCTGTCGTTTGGGTCAGCATGGAGTCCTATGTCGCCGAACCTGTGCGTGGTGTTCTGAAAGCCGTGGCACTGAAAGAGCGAGAGTTACACCGCGGTATCTCGATCCATGATTGGCGATCACTGATGAATGCCCAGCCGCACACACACCTGAAGAGCGGTCGGCAAATCCGCCAGGATGAATGCGCCTCCTACATTTGTACGGGTGGCACCACCGGACTACCCAAGATCGCCGCGCGTACCCATGGCTCTGAAGTATTCAATGCATGGGCCGCAGCCGCTCACTTGCAGCCACGCAGCGGTGGTCAGGTTATCTTTTGTGGCCTGCCGCTATTTCATGTCAATGGACAACTGGTCACTGGACTGATGCCTTGGACGCAAGGCGACCATGTGATCCTCGGGACGCCTCATGGGTATCGTGGCGAAGGGGTGATCCCACGATTCTGGGAGATGGTCGAGTACTTCGGCATCAACCTCTTTTCCGGCGTGCCGACTGTCTACGCTGCACTTTTGCAAAATGAATTGCAGGGCCGCGACCTGTCCAGTCTTCGCTTCGCAATGTGTGGCGCCGCACCCATGCCGGCCGAACTTTTCCGAGAGTTCGAGCATCGGACCGGGGTGAAGATTCTTGAAGGCTACGGTCTTACTGAGGGCACCTGCGTCTCCTCAATCAATCCGCCCCATGGCGAGCGTCGTATCGGCTCCATCGGGATACGGATCGCCTACCAGAATATGCGTGCGATTGTGCTCAAGGATTCCGGAGAGTACCTGCGCGACGCCAATGTGGATGAGATCGGCCTCATCACGATCAGCGGTCCGAACCTCTTCGATGGCTATCTGGAGGAGCGTCATAACCAAGGCCTTTGGATCGATATCGACGGTCAGCGCTGGTTGAATACGGGCGATCTGGGTCGCCAGGATGCGCAGGGTTATTTCTGGCTGACCGGACGCAAGAAGGAGTTGATTATCCGAGGCGGGCATAACATCGATCCCAAGCAAATCGAGGAGGTTCTGCAGGCGCATCCCGCCGTCGCCTTGGCCGCTGCAATCGGCAGCCCCGATGCCTACTCGGGCGAGGTGCCGGTCGCCTACGTTCAACTGCGTCCCGGGCAAACCTGCAACGCTGAAGAACTTATGGCATTCGCGCATCTCAACATCAGCGAGCGGGCAGCCGTTCCCAAGCGCATTGAAATTCTCGAAGCGTTGCCCCTGACGGCCGTGGGCAAGATATTCAAACCCGTTTTGCAGCAGCGGGAGATTTATAGAGTCGTCCAGCAGGAAGTGGAACGTCTGTGTCTCCAGGATGTTGAGGTAGAGGTGTTACAGGATGCACGACGCGGGCTGGTCGCAAGCATCCGGGCGGGAGGCAATCAGCAGGCCCTGGCCCTTTTACTGGGACGGTACAGCTTCCAGGTGGAGTGGCTGAATGAGCGCAAGTCCGCCTCTATAAGTTAAGCAGGCATGCCTTGGGGCGTATCAACCAGGGCCATTTTTACAACTTCGATCAACTCCAACCGGCACTGAGATGTGCACGGGAAGGCGAAGCCTTGACTGTGCGCAACCAACAAAAAGAATAAGAGGTGGACAATGAAAGTGAATAACCGCGCGATCCTGCGTTTCTCTGTTCAACAAGGGTTTACTTCCTGGATCAAGTTTGCCGGTGTTGTAGCCATACTCACCGCTTCAACAACCGTGGGCGCCAATGGCATTGCCCTGAACGAACAAAGTGCCAGCAGTGCAGGCACTGCTTATGCGGGAAGGTCATCTTCGGCGCTGGATGCCAGCACTATCTTTGGAAATCCCGCAGGCTTGACCAAGTTGAAGCGCAGTGAGATTTCCGGCGGAGTCGCGGTCGTCTCGGTGAGCGACGACATTAGCAATGCGCAAAGCAGTGCCCCAGGAACAAATAAGGGGGACTCGGTCCCTTTGGGGGTTGTGCCCTTCGCCTATATGTCGACGCCGCTTGACGATCGTTTTTCGGTGGGTCTGGGCCTTTATGCGCCGAGTGGTCTGATCAATGATTACGAGAGCAGTTTTCAGGGCCGTTACCATGGTTCCTATAGCACGACCAAGGAAATAACCCTGCAGCCCACCATTGCCTATCGGATCAATGATTACGTGTCCATTGGTGGCG
>NZ_JBFULH010000458.1:0-3260 GCF_056400445.1 Pseudomonas sp. P5_B2
ACCAGCAGCAGGATTGGCCCGAGGTAGATTGGCAGGAAAGACCAGAGCTGTTCCGCCGCTTGCCCCACTGCGCCGAAGAACGTCCAACTGGTGCAATAGACCGCCAGCGACAGGCTGTACACCCACGCACGCACGCGCGGCGGCAACGGCGTGCTGCGACGGTCACCATAAAAGGCGATGGCGAACATGATGGCCATATAGGCCAGGGCGACGGCGGCGATCAGCCCGCTGGACAGCGACATGAGAACTCCAGACAAAAGACAACCGGGACTCCCGCCCGGTCAGACAGTCTCGCACGACCGCCCCGGTTAGTCAGTGTCGACCAAGGTCGTGGCGTGGCGGGGTGTCGCAGGCGTTGTGTCAGTGTGATCTTCGGTGCTTTTTCGGGCCCCTTCGCGAGCAMGCCCGCTCCCAGATTCGATCGCGTTCATCCTGGTGGAACGCGATCGAATCTGGGAGCGGGCKTGCTCGCGAAGGCGGTCTCACTGATTCAACGCAATCCCGATCAACCGATGCAGCTCCTCAACCTCAAGTGGCGCCTCGGAAAACAGGATTCGAAACACGATAGGGGCCGCCACCAGGTTGATCAGCCGGTCGACACTGGGTGTGGGTTCATTCGGGTAGCGATCCAGAATCATCTGTAACTGCCCGCCAATGATCGTTGCGCAATAGCTTGGCTTGAGGCTCGACTGCACGTCGCGCAGCATGTTGCGGCCGGGTTCGGAGCTCATTTCGTCCAGGTACTGTTCCGCCCACGCTTTCACGTCGCCCGAGAGGCTGCCGGTATTGGTCGACTCGGTTTCCGGTTGCATGCGGGCGAGGGCGACGTCCGCCAGCAACGCCGACAAATCCCCCCAGCGCCGATAGATGGTCGACGGCGTAACTCCCGCGCGCGCGGCGATTTGCGGCACGGTCACGCTGGTGCGGTCCTGCTCTTCGAGCAATTCGCGCACAGCCTTGTGAATAGATTCCTGCACCCGGGCGCTGCGGCCGCCGGGACGTAAAGTGGGGCCTGTCATTAGCTGTTTCCTGTTCGCGCCGAGACTTGCCGTTAAGGCAACAGGCTCGGCTCTAAAAGCCATGCATCGGACCTTAACACAAAGAATTTGCTTTAAGCGCCACCCGGTAGCACACTCCGCAAAAGCAAAAAATTAGCTTTTGCGGGGTGTGCCGATGTCCAGTTCTCGTTCAAATCGTGAAAGCCTGTGGTTTCTGGCGATTACTTTACTCAGTTTTCTGGCGGCTTCCACGGCGCCGACTCCGTTGTACCGCCTGTATCAGGAACAGCTGCACTTCTCGGCCGCGACCCTGACCCTGATTTTCGGCGTCTACGCCTTCAGCTTGCTGGCTGCGCTGCTGACAGTGGGTTCGCTGTCGGATTACCTTGGGCGCAAACCGGTTATTTTCACCGCTGTGGTGCTCAATAGTCTGGCGATGTTGCTGTTTATTTACGCTGACAGCGTTGCCTGGCTGATTAGCGCTCGTGTTCTGCAAGGGTTTGCCACCGGCATGGCGACTGCCGTGCTCAGTGCCACGCTACTGGACACTGACCGCCAGCATGGGCCGTTGATCAACAGCATTGCACCGTTGCTCGGCATGGCCCTGGGTGGGCTGGGTTGCGGTTTGCTGGCCGAATTTGCACCTGCGCCGTTGCACCTGACCTATTGGCTGCTGCTCATTCTGTTTGCATTGCAGGCGCTATATATCTGGCGTTTGCCGGAAAGTGTCTCGCGACAGCCTGGAGCTTGGGCGTCGTTGCGGCCGACCCTGCATGTGCCGGCTCAGGCGCGCCCCACCTTGTGGCGGGTGTTGCCGCTCAACACCGCCACGTGGGCGCTCGGCGGTTTTTATGCGTCCCTGGCGCCGTCTTTGGTGCGCACGGCCACCGGTTCCACCTCGAACCTGATTGCCGGCTCGACTGTCGCCGCGCTGACGGTGACGGGGGCGTTGATGATTTTCACCCTGCGCAATCGTCCTGTCGCTTTGGCGCTGCAGTTGGGGGCGAGTCTGCTGCCGACGGGGATCGTTCTGGTCTTACTGGGCGTGCACAGCGCCAGCCTGCCGTTGTTTTTCCTCGGCACGCTCATCGCCGGCAGTGGTTTCGGCGCCGGCTTCCTCGGTACCGTGCGCAGTTTGGTGCCGTTGGCTCTATCCCATGAACGCGCGGGTCTGATGTCGGCGTTTTATGTACTCAGTTACTTGGCGTTCTGTTTGCCGTCGTTGTTGGCTGGGAACCTGACGCGAACCTTTGGCCTGGTCGCGACCACCGACGGTTATGGCACAGTGTTGATCGTGCTCTCCGTTGGCGCTTGGCTGGCCTTGATGCGTCAACGTGCGTTGAAAGCCTGTAGCGCCTAGGTGCGTTGATCGCTAGCCTTAGCCTCGCCATTCATTTCGACGGACCGCCTCCATGAAGATCATCCGCAGCAAATCCTTCACCGCTGATCGCGCTTGGGGCGCGCTGGACATTGCCAACATGAACGGCATCACCACCCGCTTGCACTGGACGGACCAGCCATATAAATGGCACGTCAACGATGGCCAGGAAGTGTTCGTGGTGCTGGATGGGCAAGTGCAGATGCGGTATCGCGAAGCGGGCATTGAGAAGGAGGCGTTGCTGGAGGTTGGCGACATCTTTTATGCGTCCGTTGGCACCGAGCATGTGGCCCATCCGCAGGGGGCGTCGCGGGTATTGGTGATCGAATCGGAAGGCAGCGTGTGATGCTATATCTGCAAAACAGATAACTTATAGAGATATTACCCGTTATATAGATATTCGATCTGCTGCTAGCATGKGCTCTACCTCACCAGAGGACCAGGAGTTCGCCATGACATGCACCCACAGCGTCAAAACCGGTATCAAACCGTTCAGCCATTTGCAGCACCCGCGTGAAGTCATCCGCCAATTCACGCCCAACTGGTTCGCCGCGACCATGGGCACCGGAGTGCTGGCTTTGGCGCTGGCGCAATTGCCCCTCGCCATACCCGGCTTGCGTGTGTTCGCCGAAGGGTTGTGGCTGTTCAATATTTTCCTGTTCGTGTTATTCACCGCCCTGTACGCCGCGCGCTGGGTGCTGTTCTTCGACGAAGCCCGGCGAATCTTCGGCCATTCGACGGTGTCGATGTTTTTCGGCACCATTCCCATGGGCCTCGCGACCATCATTAACGGTTTTCTGGTGTTTGGCCTGCCACGCTGGGGTGACGGTGTGGTTCATGTCGCCGAAATGCTCTGGTGGCTGGATGTGGTGATGTCGCTGGCG